>CALVLC010000114.1 GCA_944336335.1 uncultured Bacilli bacterium
CTCTACCTGCTGGCCGCACGGCCGGGTATGGGCAAGACCACCCTGGCCCTCAACATCGCCGACCGGGTGGCCCAGACCGACCCGGTGCTCTTCGTCTCCCTGGAGATGGACGACGAGCAGCTGGCCGCCAAGCGCATCTCCCGGGAGACCGGCATCTCAACGGAGCGGCTGCTCATGCAGCTGCTCAGCGACGAGGAGCAGGTGTCCGTGGCCCAGGCGGCCAGCAGGCTGGCGGCTCTGCCCATGTACGCCAACAAGGCCCCCACCGTGACGGTGGATGACATCGGCGTGCTGGCCCGCAGCATCCCGGGACTGCGGCTCATCGTGGTGGACTATTTTGGCAAAATCATGCCCACGCCCGAGGCCCGGCGGGCGGGCCGGTATGAGTACACCACCGAAATTTCCGGCGCGCTGAAGAACCTGGCCCGCACCATGAAGCTGCCGGTGCTGGTGCTCTGCCAGCTCAACCGGGAGGTTGAAAAGCGGCAGGACAAGCGGCCCCAGCTCTCCGACCTGCGGGACACCGGCGCGCTGGAGCAGGACGCGGACGGCGTGATTTTCCTCTACCGGGACGACTATTACAACCCCCAGGAGGACCCGGACGCCCCATCCCTGCTGGAGGTGAGCCTGGCCAAGAACCGCCACGGCAAGGTGGGCGGCTGTCAGATGGCCTTTGATATGACGGCCAGCCGTATTTCGGGCATGGCCCGGCGGCGGACGAAGGAGGACCCGGAGCAGCTGGACATCTTTGGCGACAGACAGAAAGGACGGCGCTGAATGGACAACAACCGGCGGCTGGAGCTGATTGAGGCGGAGTACCTGCGGCACATGGCCATGGCCCTGGCCGACCCGGACCGCCGGGACGAGCATGAGGAGGTGGCCGGAGCCCTTGCCTGGGCGCTGGACAGCCTCAAAAAAGGAGATTTTACATATGAATGCGTATTCCATAGTGAACTTTAAGGGCGGTGTGGGTAAGACCGTCACCGCCGTCAATATGGCGGCCATCCTGGCCACGGAGTACGGCAAGCGGGTGCTGCTCATCGACGCGGACGCCCAGGGCAACGCCACCCAGTCCCTGCTTCCCCCGGGGGAGTACAGGTCCCTGCTGTGGCTTCTCCGGGGAGAAGAGCCGTTCTACGAGAACCTGATTGAGCCCAGCCCCATCCGTGGCCTGGATATAGTGCCCGCCGGCGACGCCCTGCGGGAGCTGGACGTGGACCTCATCCAGGGCAGGCAACTCCACATGGGTGCCCTCCGGGACCTGCGGGACGCGGTGGAAGAGGACGAGGCCTATGACTGCATGATCATCGACTGTCCGCCCGCCCTGTCCCCGGCCTGCGCGGCTGCCATCGCCGCCAGCACCGGGGTGATCATCCCTATCAAGCTGGACGCCTACTCCGTCCGGGGCATGAGCGAGCTGACCGCCCAGATTGAGCGCCTGCGGGCGGTCTACCCGGATGTGCGGGTGGCCGGTGTGCTGCCCACCATGTGGTACCGCTCAGACATCGTGGAGCAGGGGGAGACCCTGTTGAGAGCCAACAGCCCGGTGCGGGTCTTTGACAGCCGCATCCGCCGCAGCCCAAAGGTGGACGAGAGCACCTGGACCGGCGAGCCGGTGGTGAGCTGGTCCCCCCGCTCCGCCGCCGCCCAGGACTACCGGGCCTTTGTGGCCGAGCTGATGGAGGTGCCCGTCAATGAGTAAGTCTGACAGCCTGGCTGCCATGATGCAGCAGACCATGGCCCGCACGCTGGCCCCGGAAGAGCGGACCATTGAGACCATCACCGGGGAGATTCTGGATGCCCAGCGCAGGGGCGGTGAGGCCATTCTCACTATCGGACGGTGTCTCATCGAGGCCAAGGAGAAGCTCCCCCACGGGGAATGGCTGCCCTGGCTCAATGAGCGTGTTTCCTATTCCGAGCGCACTGCACAGAATTTAATGGCCGTGGCCCGAAAGTATTCAAATCCGCAAACGCTTGCGGATTTGGGTATGGCAAAAGCGATTGCCCTGTTGGCTTTGCCGGATTGGGAGCGGGACGAGTTCATTGAGGGCCATAATGTAATCGACATGTCTGCCCGTGAGTTGAAGCAGGCCATCAAGGAGCGGGACGAGGCCAGGGCCGCCGCCGAGCACGCCCAGGCGGACGCCGCAGCCGCCGAACAGGCCCGCGCCAAGATGGCGGATGACATGCGCCTGCTCAACGCCCGCCTGGAGGGCAGCAGGGAGGACCGGGACCAGGCCATACGGGACCGAGAGCAGGCCATACAGGACGCTGACCGCCTGGAGAAGGAGCTGGCTGAGCTGAAAGCCCGCCCGGTGGATGTGGCCGTGGAGACGGTAGTGGACCAGGAGGCCATTGACAAGGCCAGAGCGGAGGCCGTGGCCGGGATGCAGGACAAGCTGGACCGGGCAAAGGCCGCCAAGGAGAAGGCCGAGGAGAAGCGGAAGGCCGCCGAGGCCGCCCTGGCCGCCGCCCAGGAGCAGCTGGATCGCCTGCGCAGGGAGGACAAGCGGGCCGAGCTGTCCGCCGACAAGGACCTGGCCCAGTTTGAGCTGCTGTTCGGGCAGGCTCAGGAGATGGTCAACAGGATGCACGGCATCCTGCTGAAGGTGAAGAGCCGGGACGGGGACGCCGCCGGGCGGCTGGGTAAGGCCCT
>CALVLC010000115.1 GCA_944336335.1 uncultured Bacilli bacterium
TTTTGCTAAAATGCGTTTTCCCCATATACCTTTATCATTAATAAGTAATAAATTACAGCCTACCATAGCATATTCTAAATGTTCATTTAAAAAGCCTATTTGTTTTTCTAATCTATCCGGCATAGAAATATCATCTGCATCCATACGAGCAATGTATTTACCTTTTGCTATACTTAAACAATGATTTAGAGAATATGCCAGCCCCTTATTTTCATCATTTTTTATTAAAATTACTCTTTTATCATTTTTTATTAAATCCTGTACCATTTCATAAGTACCATCATTAGAACCATCATCACAAATAATAAATTCAAAATCTTTATAAGTTTGATTTAAAATAGAATCAATGGCTAATTTTACCAAATTTTCCTTTTTTATCATCTTATAGATGCCCATTATTATAGATACTTCACACATATAAACTCCTATATAATTGATAATACAAATCTGCCATATTTTCCAATTTGAAATTTTTATTAAATACTTCTTTTGATTTTAAACTTTGTTCTGCTAATAATCTTTTATTTTTTATATAATAATTTATTATTTTTACAGCATTTTTTTTATCTTGATATAAAAAATCTTTATTTTCTATTAAATCTTTATTTCCTACACAATCAGATAATACAACTGGTAAACCTATAGACATAGCTTCTAATACAGACAAAGGCAATCCTTCCCACAATGAAGTAGATAAATATATATCTGCATTAGCTAAATAATTTTCTAATGTCCTTCGTTCTATCCAACCTGTACATTTTATATTTGGTGAAATTAATTCTGATTTTAATTCACCATCGCCACACCAAATAAATTGAATATTAGGATTATCTATAAATTCCAATGCTATATCATTAAAAAGCTTAGGATTTTTTTGGATAGATAATCTACCTACAGAAATTATTATTATTTTATCACTTGTATTTACTTTTTTTTCTATCTCTAATGGTTTTATACCATTATTAATAAAAGTAACATTTTTTATTCCTTGCTCTTCGATAGCTTCTTTTTCAGATTTAGAACAAGCTACTATTTTTCCACCAAAAAAACTAGCAAATTTTTCCATCCAAATAAAAATTTTTCTTTTTTTTGAACTCACATCTAAACGCAAAAAAGATATCGCATGTGGAGTATATATCGTTTTTTTTGATTTTCCCAATAAGAAACTCACTATACGACCAAGAAAACCTGCTTTACTAGAATGTAAATGAATTATATCTATATTATCTATCTTTCTCAGTATAGTATATAACTCCCATAAAGCTTTTATATCTTTTAAAGGATTTAAACTTCTACCAGCATTTTTCCATGGTATAAATTTGGTATTTGGTGGAAATTTATCTCTAAAACTACTAGGTGTATTATTTCTATTAGTACCATAAATTACTATATATTCCTCATTATCCAATTCATTAGCTAAATTATATAAAAAACTAAATACTCCACCTGCAAAACATTCTACTACATGTACAATTTTCATTTATTAATCCTCAATTTTAATATGCACCTTTTTTGGCAAATACTGCTTTAAATGTTCTCCATAAAATCATTATATCAAGCCATACAGACCAATTACGCACATACCAACTATCCATATGCACACGCTCTGTATAGTCTATATCATTACGACCACTACATTGCCACATTCCTGCAATTCCTGGTCGCACCATCAAATAATCATCAATATAATTACCATAACGCTGCATCTCTGCTTTAATTATAGGTCTTGGTCCTACAAGACTCATCTCACCTTTTAATACATTAAAAATCTGTGGCAATTCATCAAGGCTAGTCTTACGCAAAAAAGCTCCTGATTTAGTAATTCTAGGATCATGCTTTAATTTAAAATCTCGTTCCCATTCTGCTCTTACTTCAGGATCATTTTGCAATAATTCTTCTAATTTTTCTTTGGCATCTACACACATAGAACGAAATTTGTAACAAGGGAATTCCTTGCCATCTTTACCCACTCGCATATGTTTAAATATCACAGGTCCAGGAGAATCTTTATATATCCATATAGCTATAATGACTAAAAGTGGAGAAATACAAATTGTTCCCACTATAGTCAATATCATATCAAATAAATATTTAATAATGCGATTAAATCTACGTTCTAAATTATTACGCACACGAATAAGCATGATTTTTTCCGTAAAAAATGTTTCTACATCTATTCCCCCCATAGGAATAGCTGTAAGGTTAGGAATGATACAGATATTTTTTACTAATGGCTGTACACGATGAATAATATTTTGCATTTTTACTTGTTCTAAATAAGGAATAGCTATCAATACATTATTTATCCCTGTAGTTTTGATTATATTTTCTATATCCTTAAAATCACCTAATAGCGGATAATTTTCTAATCCTTTTACAGGAGTTTTATCACTGATTAAACCTACTATTTTATAAGAACTCATCCCTATATCATTATTTATACTTCTCGTAAAAGCTAAAGCTTCTTCTTGTGCACCAATAATTAATAAGGGTATCTTAAACATCTCACGTTC
>CALVLC010000116.1 GCA_944336335.1 uncultured Bacilli bacterium
CATCCAGGTGCTCGAGAACAGGCCGGGTCACGAGGAGGTGACCGAGAAGGCGTGCATCTGCGCAGGGATGATCCTGGAGATGGCGGGGATGTGCGACGGCGCCGCCCGCGCGAAGAAATGTTTGACGTCCGGCTGCGCCCTGGAGAGGTTCAGGGCGATCGTCCGTGCCCAGGGCGGGAGGGACGGGATATCGTCCGAGGACATACGGATGGGGAGCTTCTCCGCGGATGTCGTCTCGCCGAGGGACGGGTTCGTCAACCGCATATCGAACAAAGCGGTGGTCGCCGTCGCCAAGGCGGCCGGCGCACCGGCGGACAAGGGCGCCGGGCTCGTGCTGTCGAGGAAGCGCGGGAGGAAGGTCGCGAAGGGCGACGTGCTCATGACCGTGTACTCGGACAGCGAGGACAAGCTCGAGGATGCGCTGGAGACGGCCGCGGAGCTGGAGCCGTTCGACATCGACGGGATGCTGCTGGATAGAATCAGGCCTGATGATCGCGTCAAAGGTCTGGAAGGCACGAGATGTCGATACCGAATGCCTCGAAGAGCTTAGATGATCCTTTGCAAGGTAAGCTCAGCTCCTTTCTTCCAGAATGGGAGATTATTTTCAGGGAAGATCCCATCTGTAAAGCATCCCTGATCGTCATGTTCAGATCGGTTGCTTCTAGAATCCTTTGGATTTCACTGTAGATCTTGATTACCAGAAACTCCACGAACAGTTGGTTAGATAGAACAGTCGATTTTCCGGTAAATTGCATAAGATCCATAGAACCTGAATAGTATTGTTCCAGAACTCTTGTGAGGGTAGCATTTCTTGCACGGATATCGCATATGTCGTCAAACGAACATGATGTCGCTATCGTCAACGATTTTCCTGCGTTTTCACGGAACCGTCTCATCTCATTTCTGTTAATTGATATTTTGACGGTTCCGTCTTTATTTTTCTGTATCTTCAGGAAGGATTCCATGATGCCTGGGAATGCGCGTAGCATCCTCTCCGGATAGTCTACATTGATGCCGTTGAATGTGGATCTGATGCTCCGTGCGGTAGTGCTGATGTAATCAAAGGATTCCTTGCCTTTCGAATCATCCTTCTCGTAGAACGCGTTAACCACAATTCCGCAGCTATCGAACTGTCCATCGGTCTCTGGTATCAGTTGGTACCCTCTCCCACTGAGCTTTATGCCGATTCTACTCCGCATGACCATGCTTTTCGAATCCTGTCCGTCTGTTGTATAAGGCTGGTTTGTGAGGTGACGGTAGCTTTCTGATTGGATGGGTACGGAGGCGACCAGGTCCATGCCTCTCAGGATATACTTGGGGATATCCAGGCTTTCAAAGTATCTGGGATCCAAGACGATCCTCACACGGTTGTCAGTGTCATCTATGAGATCCATGAGTCTCATGAAGCCATAATCATTCATCCAAGGGTCGTGGAATACACCGAAGGCGATGGGGTATGCATGATCGTCCACGAGGAATGCTACTGTCAAGTAATCATCTGAACTGTATCCTGAAGGGTTGTTATCATCCCCGACCAGTGTCGCCGGGTACATGAACATCGTCAGTTCCCTCCTGTTTCTCCTAAGTTCAGATTCCATATACATCATCGGCAAAGTCAATGGGATGGAGTTGATCGTTTTATTCGAACCAATTCTGTTGCGATTTATGTTCTTGATGTGTAGAAGCTCACGGATGTATGAGTTGTCAAGTGTCAAGAGCACCGATTCCGAATCAGATGGATGAAGTGCCTGGGCGGATGCGATCAACACCAGCTCATGTCCATAGGGTCCGAAGTACTCCTCCATTCTCTCTATGAGTCCAAGATTATTGACGACAACGGATATAATCGCCGAATCGCCGTAGTCACGTACAATTGGGATATTGCAGGTTTCTGCCGGTGATCTGTTGGTCTCTTTTTTAGGGATGATCTCTCCCGTAGTGGGATCCACCACACCGAGGTATGTTCTGACGCAGACGGGGTTCTTCTTCCCAGGAACACGTTTGGATGTGCATGTGTACGCATATTTCTTTCCGTTTATCTCTGAGTAGGCTATCTTCATTTTTATGCAATACAATATTTAAATAATATTTAAATAAAGTAGCAATAATTAAAAACATTATTGCTCAATTTAGGACATTGTTTATAAATCGATACAGTGTCAAAATAATGTTACGATACTATCGCAACTGGTGATAGAATGCGGAAGCAGAACTTTGCATTGGTTCTAGCAACGGTCATTGTGCTGGCGGCAATGCCAATTATGGCTGTTGATGGAGCTGGTGCCGAAATAGCAGAGGTTGAGACAGAGACGGCGGACCTATCCGTATCTGTATATGTTGGCAGTCCGGAGTATGAGTTCTCAGAATCAGCAGTCACAGACGTTGAACAAATGCGCCAGATGACCGATTCTGTTGAACTCGTCGACAGTCTGTCTGTCATCACTGGTTCAGATACTGTCGTTGTTATCAACGAGGCAACAATCAACACCAAGAAGGCTGTAGCTGACGAGCTTGTCAATCTCTCAGGTCAAGGCAATCCAATTATTGTCGTATCCGGCACTCCAGAACTCTTCACAATAAACCAGGATCTCTATTCATTTGTCGGGTTCATGGAGGATGCAGATATCTATTGCATGGGAATGGCCAGAGATGGTGGGACAATCTGTCACAGCATCTCAGGGTATGATAAAGATGAATCACTGAAGCAGGCATATGCTTGGGCGGCATCAGTAAACACGTACTCAAATGACATAGAGTCAGAAGGTCTGCTTTACAGTCAGTATTACTCCTACAATGAGAAGTGCAGTGTCTGGGGATACATGAACGGGGTCACCACGGTCAGTCAGATACAGGACTCCAATGATGATGCAAACTTCTATCTCGTTCATTATAACCATGGTGGCAACCTATTGACTGGTGATGCCATGAGTGATCTGACGGTAAGCTCCAATGTCGGAGCTTACGACCAGGCGATCATGGATCACGCTCCCAGGAATCAGCCAAACGTTACCACAGTGACATTCACGAAGTCTGGATGTGTGGGCTCTGATGGAATGAGTGCGGAATTCTCGGCTTCTTGGAGCCATACATACTCTTCTGTAGAAGTAGAAGATAGAACAAACCTCGGAGCAGGGGAGTTCGAAGTATTCTATAACATTGATGAAGGCTCATCGACCGGACAGAAGGTTCTGTTTGTAGAACCTGGAATGGTCGTGAGAACAGACGAGGCGGATGGGTCATATCATGCAACCGACACGCTCTCAATCACATATTGTAATGTGATAATACAGGGCTATTGGTTCAGTGACTATCAGTCGTTCCACAAGGACATCAACTGGACCATGAATCCACAGGACTGAGGGGAGAATCATGGAGAAGAGAAACGAACTTGCTGCAATAGTCTTGGCAATCATACCAGGTCTGGGGCACCTTTATCTTGGATGCACGAAGCGTGCGATTCTTCTCTTTGTCGTGGATATGTATGCGCTGTACCTGTTTGCGGTACCACATTTGACAGGCGGTATTGTAGAGCCGGATCTCCTCTCCGCTGGATGGAGAATTCGGTTAATTGTCCTGGCGATAATCTGGATTGTGAACATGGTGGATGTCAGGCGCGAGCTGTCTGAATCCGTTAAGATAAAGGAGTGACCAAGAACAAACACCGGTGGCATCGGAGTCTTTCGGTGCCACCGGAAAACATCAATCGGACATCCCTTCGATGGATTTTCAGACCATAGAACTCTTTAAATACAGCATCCACTTAGCGCGGTTCATTCAACTCGGTGAATGATATGGGAAGAATAAGACCCACCTACATCAAGAGAGTCTCCATCGAACTCATCAACAAGTATCCCCAGGCGTTCAGCAAGGACTTCGACGCCAACAAGGAGATGGTCAGCACCCTGACCGATGTCACCTCCGTCAAGATGAGGAACAGGATCGCCGGATACATCACCCGCTACCTGTCCCACCCTGAGGCGT
>CALVLC010000117.1 GCA_944336335.1 uncultured Bacilli bacterium
ATTGCTAGTCCATCTTTATATTATGCAATTATGAATCATTCTGAAGATGAAAAGAAGATTATTAATGGTTTTATAAAATATTATATTCGGATGTGTACTCGTGCAACCCCGTATGGTTTATTTTCATATTCTTCAATTATTAATAATACTAATCTTAAAAGTGAGTATCATGCTGAAATAAGAATTGATGATGAATGGCTGGCATGTGTGATAAAAAAACTAATTAGGAATGATGATGTATTTAATCATTTGAGTGTTAAAGTGAATAATAGCATTTTTGTACAAAATGAGAGAATAAAAATTTACTATAATTCTCCATATTCAGATAATAATAACGGGCATATAATGATAAAGAAAACAAATTTAATTGATTTGATTTACAATTATTGTAAAGATGAATTTGTCCAAATTTCAGAATTGTACTCGAATATTATTAAAATATCTGATTCATCTATTTCCGCATATAAGATTTATTCTTTTATTCGATCTCTCGTATATAAAGGATTTTTGATTTCAAATCTAGAATTAAATTTGAGTGGAGATGATCGGTTAAAACAAATTATAAAAGTTTTGGATAGTTTTGATTTTCCTAATTTATATACATATAAGCTAAAGAAAATATCTGCTTATATAAAACGTGTCAATAAAGGCGATTTTGATGAGAATATTGACTATCTTAAAGCAGTTTATGATGAAATGAAAACTATTGAATCAGATGCCCATTTTTTCGATTGTGTTCTTATAAAAAATAATGAAAAGGCTCAAATTAATATTGAAAAGTATAGTTATGTGCCTGAATTGTTAACATACCTAAATAATATTAGTACAAATTCGAATAGATATTGTTTCAGAAATTATGCCAATCATTTTCTTGAAAAATATGGAAGAAATAGAGAAATTCCTATTTTGAAAATGATTGATTCAACCGGGTTAGGCATTCCTGAAGCTGATATTCGCGCCGAAAATAACCTTGGGATAATTGGTGCGGAGTATTTACAAAAGGTTAATAAAGCTATTGAAAATGCACTTTATTCTAATGAACTTACAATAAGATTAGAAGAATTTGATATAGAAAAAAAGGACACATTGTCTCCTCTCTCGTATTGCAATTCTATAGAATTATTTTTTGAAGAGGGGTTCAATGGCGATACTATTTTAGATAATTCAAATGTGTACTTTGGTCCACAGATAGGTTCTCTTGCGCAAGGGAATACGATTGGTAGATTTCTTTCTTCTTGCAATGAAAGTACTAAAATTAAATATAAGGATAAGCTAAAACAAAATTTTCTTGAATATAAAAAGAAAGGAATAGAATTTGTAGAGCTGTATTATAGAACATCAAATGCCGAAACTTTTAATCTTGTCTCTCAAGAACCAATTACCGATCGAATTTGTTGTGTTGGAGTCAATTCTGATAGGAAAAATCTTAATTTAGATGATATAGTAGTAGGAATTAACAGAGATGAAAGACTATATTTTAAAGATGTAAAATCTGGGAATATTATTCGTTTTATTACAATCAGCAATTTGAATCCTCATGTTATGCCTAGTCTTTATTCCTTTTTAATAGAAAATTCATATTTTGAAAATGTAATAGATATTCTTATTCAAATATTAAATGTGGTTAAATCGCATTCTATTCAACCGAGAGTCCTATTCCACAATATTGTAATTTCTCCTGTTAGGATCATTTTCAAAAAATCAGATTTTAATAATGAAGATGTTACTTGTGAATCATTGAAAAAGAAAATACGAAAATACATAAACGCAAGATATTTATATCTTGTTTATTCTGATAATAGATTACTTATCGACACAGAAAACGATTATTGTTTGAATTTGGTTGTTAGAGAAATAAATAATAATAAAAATGTTATTTTATCTGAAATCGAATCATTTCTTGATGAGTCTCTTAAAAATGGCAACGCAAATATAAAAATGGGTGAATTGGTTATTACATATAAATCAATTCATGATAATGATGTTTTTGAGAAATCACATTTGATTAAAGAATCTGCAAAAAAGCGAATATTTAATATTAGCGATGAATGGATCACAATTAATGTATATTGTGATCAAAGAATTCAACAATATCTATTAGTTAATCATATAGCTCCTTTAGTGCAGCACTTAAATATAGAACATATAATAAATAAATTTTTCTACATAAGATATCAAGATTCTGAACATCATATTAGACTTAGATTTAATATTGATTTGTCAGATATATCTAACTATTACAAGGTAATTAAACTATTAGCAAATGATCTTAATAATTCAGAATTGGTTAACAAAATGACAATTAATGAATATGTTAGGGAAACTGAGCGGTATGGTGGTGATAATGTAATTGATGATTATGAAAGATGGTTTATGAACAACTCAATTATTTCGCTAAGTATTCTAAAAGACAATTATGGTTCAGATGAAGAATTAGAAATTGAATTTTTGCTTTTTGCGATAAAATTATTGGACTGTTCGGAAATAGAGATAGATAAAATAATAAATATATTTAAAAAATATAAAGATAAGAAATATTATCGGACTTATCGAGGCATTAAGAGAAAATTAGAAAATGAATATATTAATGTTTTAAATGAAAAATCCAAATATACAACATTACTAAATCAGCATATTAATTCAACAAAAGAGTATTTCCACAAAGTTAATCAGGAAGAAATTGACAAAAATATGTATTTAGAGATAGTGTGCAGCTGTTTACATATGTTCTGCAATAGAGTATTTGGTATAGATAAATTCAAAGAAATACAGTTATATGCTTATTTGTATATTTTCTATGAGGGGAAAAAGTATATAGAAAAATTAGTGCTAAGAGAGTATGTTTATGAAAAAGAATAACATTATTTTTGATAAATTTAGAAATACATATTATCTGTATCCAAAAACATCACTGTTAGGGCTTTCATTAATAAATAAATCTGAGGATTTCGAAAAAGAAATGTTATTAACTATTCTAAATGAATGTCAAAAAAGTACATGGAAATCACTAGATGTTTTTGATGGTTTAGGCTTATTTATTTACTCTATAATTTCTAGCAAAGAATTATTTGAAAAAAATGTATATTACAAAATAATAAAAATAAGTAATGATTTAGTGTTGCAGAACTTAGAAAAGTCGATATCTTCTTTTAACGAAATTGAGATAATTAATGGAATTACCTCTAAACTACGTCTTGAATTGTTTTTAGATAAAAACTATATATATTCAAATACTTTTAAAAAAAGAATGATAGAA
>CALVLC010000118.1 GCA_944336335.1 uncultured Bacilli bacterium
TACGAACGGACTGGAATTGCAGTACGTCC
This sequence comes from uncultured Bacilli bacterium, assembly GCA_944336335.1. GTDB lineage: Bacteria > Bacillota_I > Bacilli_A > RFN20 > CAG-826 > Onthovivens. Next base: position 30 of record CALVLC010000118.1, read on the forward strand.
TGTATAACGTTGAGGATGCAATCATCCATTCAGATACGGTTTCCATAAGAACCGCGGAAGGATTCAAAGGCCATACGAATCTGAGGACCGTCACATTCAATAAGGGAGTCACAGCCAATATACCTGTAAGCGGGTTTTCGGGTTGTACATCGCTGATCTCAGTCGATGCATCGAAAGCTTCGTTCACAAGTATCGGCAACTATGCCTGTCAGAATCTGCAGAATCTGTATGAGTTCCATTTTCCGACGACGCTCACGACGATTGGAAACAATGCGTTCTACGGATGTATAGCATTGCATGAGGTGAATCTTGGAGAAACGAGTCTCTCATCAAGTGGCGACTGGGTATTCTCGCAATGCACATCTCTGGTCAGTATGGTTCTACCTAGTACCGTATCCAAGGTTCCTAATACAATTGGTAGTCTGAACCTCTCTAAAATCACAGTATCTGCTGAGAATCCGTATATCAAGTCAATCGATGATATCATGGTCCTCGGGAAAGACGATACTGGGTTGGAGCTGATTTATGTCGTAAAATCATTGCCCATTATGGATGGGAGTGCATCCATCACGATACCTGAAAACGTCACATCGATCTCTTTTAATGCATTCGACGAGACGGTGGTTGATGCAGTGTATGTAGACAGCAAGAATACGACGTATGCTTCAACCAATGATGGGACTGCCATAATCGAAAAATCGTCAGGTAAGGTTATCTACATCGCCAGTGGAGTGTATGAGTGTATACTGCCCGATGAGGTGAGTGTGATATCTGAGGAAGCATTCCAGTACGCGACAAATCTTAGGACCTTGATATGGGGGGATGAAGACACCACAGGGAACCTGACCTTCTGTGGGAATGTGTCGTCTGTAGAGACGATCATCCTCACGACCACCGGCAATGTTAGGTTAGGAAGTGCAACCATAGGATTCACCAGCAGTTATCTGAGCAATTTCTCCGTGAACTGCAACGAATTCGAAGCTTATTCGATGTATCCCTTTCCTGCGTTTCAAACGAAAATCTCATCAGCGGTAGATTTCTCAATCGATATCAATGCCGAATCAATCACTGGGACCGGTTTCATAACAGAGAATGCAATCTCTTTGAGGATATCTGGCAATGTAACGAAAGATCCAGATTTCAATGTCGGATCTCTGTTTGCAGATGGAACATATGATGGTCTGTCTGTAATTGTTGATGGTGAAGAGATCGATGTCATAGAGGCTATGAGCGGCCACACGCTGACCGTTTATGATACGGATAACGACCCCATTCCTGTTGATTTGGAGGGCATATCCAAATCAGGAAGCAATTATACAGTGCGGTTTACGATGGACTTGGACGATTTAACCGAATATGACGTGAACGCTACGCTTTCGGATGGTACGCAACTCCAGTTCTCAGATGGTGCCTTCGTCATTGACATGGGCAGCGACAGAGTTGTCACAATATCCGAGAGATCTTCGGATGTAATGCATACCGTCACATTCGAACCGAACGGCGGGACTTTGTCGGGCGATTCCAATGTGGTCCGCATCGGCGAAGGTAGGACGATAAGTACGTCTCTGTTGGAGTCCATGGCCCCTATCCGCGAGGGATACACTTTCAAGGGCTGGTATCTCGACCAGACGCTTTCCGACAATTATGATCGCAATCAGATTTTTGAAGATACCACGCTCTATGCTAGGTGGGAACCTGTCGATGGAGTGGTTGTCACCCTGTATGATCCATACGGTCGCGTGACGGTCAGTCTTGAAGACGGTACCACATTCTACAGCGGAGAGAAGGTGTCTCCGAACTCGAAACTGAATTTATCCTTCACGGCCGGGGGCGGTATCGAGTTCCTCGGATGGAACATAGTGGTCGGTAGCAATGTCACCACCTACGAATCCTACGAACTGGAGCTGGAGGTGACAAGTGCGACACAGGTCGTTCCGGACATGAGGATTTACTCGACATCGAACGCTCTGATCAACAATACAGATCTACCGACGCCGGAATGGGAGAACATTACTTTGGTGTGGAAAGTCCAGTATGATGTCGATACAAGCATGTCAACCTGGACGGGGATGCCCTCGATTCCGCTAATTGTAGACAATTATGTGTATGTGCGCGCGGCCGATAATCTGATAAAATTAAGCATTTACACTGGTGACACGATTAAGACGATACCCACAAGGGGGACAACGTCTACCGCATACTACCATTATCTGGGATATGGAGGAGGCATTATAGTCGACTATATGACCCAGAACGCTTACGACCTAGACCTGAACCTCATGTACAAGCTACCGAAGGAGTTCACCGCTGTGTTCTACGACGGCGGGTACTTCTATGGGTTGTACGGAGGATGCCTGTGGAAGTTCGATGCCGAAACGGGATCACTCGTCAACGACGGCGGATGGTCCGACGGTGTCGAGGTCTCCTGGCACGGGATCTACGGTACCACATCCACCCCGGTATTCGACAACGGATGGGTGTACTTCGTTGAGGCCTCCGGGGACGACAGGATGATCGGGGCGGTCAACCTCGAGACGGGAGTCTTCGACAGGATTGTCCTCGACGAGATGCACAAGTACCTGTGCGACGACGGATGGCTCACCATGTACGAGTACAAGGGTACCAGCTACCTGTTCGTCACGGGATACACGGGCGACCTGTTCGACTCCGGTACGGACGGCGACTCGATAGTCATGTGCATCGCCCTCAACAAGGACGGCACATTCGACGACGGTTCGGAGAGGTGGATGAAGTTCCGCGCTTCCGCCTCAGCATCCGCGTTCGTAGTGGTCGACGGGAGGGGATACATCAACGTCTCCCAGCAGAGCGATGAAGCAAAGGAAGATGTAAGGAACGCCGGAGGGGCGTTCTACGTTGTGGATGTCCATAAGTTCCTCGATGCCCCGCAGTCCTTATGGACCGACCATGCGGACGATGTGGATATCGGCCTGACCTACACAGCCGCCGATATAGAAGGGTTGGACGGTCAGCAGGGAGGCTGGCTGATCTACGTCGAGCAGAGCATACGCACGCACGGATCCATCGTGGTTAGCACCGCATACAAGGAGGAGACAGGCAATGTGTACATCTACCTCCTGCCGTACACCGCATCAGAGCAGGCTCTGTACACGTTCCGTGACTGGGACGGTAAGACCTCGGCCACGGGATACCTGAAGTCATCACCGGTCGGAGAGAACTATGGTTCGCAGGCCATCCGCGTCGGACCGAACGGCGAGCTTGTCTGGTACACGGACTCCGGTACCATATGGTGCGTCAGGGGCGTGTCCGGACTGCCGTTCCAGTTCCTGATCCAGGATTCGGACGGAGCACAGTGGGTGGAGGCCACCGGCGTGACCGTGCAGGAGGCGCTGTACAAAGCGCTGCAGGAGTTCTATGCGGATTCCGGCAAGAACGTTCTGAATGACGACGGAGTCATAACCGTGAACGGGACCCCAGTATCCGTCTACTTCGAGGACGGGGACATGTGGGTCGCCATCGACACGGATGACAACAAGTACAACGCGTACCGCACGTTCTTCGTTTCCCTGACCATCCTGGCCGACGAGGGCGAGCCGATGGACCTCAACCAGGTCTACGGCACATACTACCTCAACGAGGGTGGCAACGTCACCGAGTACAACCTGCTCGACATCCTCGACAGTCCCCCGACCGACGGGTACTTCTCCAGGACCGGCTACGTCACCGTGACCGTCGATGCCAACGGCGGAAAACTCGCCGAGGGAACCGAGGACAGGAATGTCATCGTGCCCGGTACCGAGATCGAGATTCCCGCAGCACCCTCCAGGACAGGCTACAACTTCCTAGGATGGGAGATTGACGGCATCCTGTACAAGCCGACCGAGATCTTCACCGTAGACAAGGACGTCACGATGATAGCCAAGTGGGAGTGGGCCGACGAATCCACCAAGGTAGGAGGCGTAACCATAACCTCGGACGGCGACGGGTTCGCCGATGAGCCCTCTTCCGGAAGATGGGTGGACTTCAGGGCCGCCGGCTACGGAGCAACCTCTGAGAAGGCATTCAAACTGATGAATGGTGCCAATCCCTACTTCACGAACCAGAGCGATGTGGCCGACAAGACCCTGTTCCTGTACTTCGCACAGCGCGGGACTGGGTCCGACAAGATTACGGGGATGCTCTTCATGTCGGACGGGACGCTGATCTACCAGGAGACCCTGGACAGCAGCGCCGTCATGTGGTACGTGACCCTGAGCGAGACGCCCAACAGCTCCGATCCGAAGTATCTGAAACAGTACTACAAGCTCGGGGAGACATACACCATGGCGATCTACGTCAACGGCGAGATGGCATGTAGCGTGGGCATCACCATCCCCGACGGGAAGGTCTCTGACGTGACGTACAAGGGTTCATCGGCCACGCTGTCCGAGGGGCAGACGATCGTCCTCACCCCGAGGTTCTACATCGGAAACAACGGGACGTACGCCCCCGGCAACGTCGCGCAGAGCGGCGTGACCTGGGCGTCCAGCAACCCCGGGGTCGCGACCGTCGATGTGAGCGGGAACCTCAGGGCTGTGTCCGCGGGAACCGCGGTCATCACCGTGACGACGGACGACGGCGGCCATGTGGCGTACTGCTACGTGACGGTCGAGCCCACGCCGGTGACGGATGTGACCATCGAGGAGGGCAACGTGTCCGTTCCCGTAGGGGATGGCACGACGCTGCACGCCGACTACGGAGGCATCACCGCCACCGTGACCTGGGCGTCCAGCAACCCGGCCGTGGCGGCCGTGGACTCCAACGGCAACGTGACCGGCGTGTCCGCGGGCACCGCGGTGATCACCGTCACCGTCACAGACTCGCTGGGCAACACCAGGACGGCGACCTGCGTCGTCACGGTGAGCGCCAACCTGGTCGAATCCATCGACATGCAGGGGACCATGAGCCTCCAGGTCGGAGGGTCCGGGATCCTCATCCCCGAGGTGGGACCGTCCACCGCCGACAACAGGAACGTGATCTGGTCCACCAGCAACGCCAGCGTGGCCACCGTTGCCAACGGCGTCGTGACCGCTGTCGGTCCCGGCACCGCGACCATCACCGCCACGGCGGCTGATGGCTCCGGCGCCTATGCGACATGCACTGTTACCGTCAGCAAGGTCGCCGTGGAGTCGGTGACCCTCAGCAGCAGAACGCTGACGCTCAACGTCGGAGGTTCCTCCATCCTCACCGCCACCGTGACGCCGGACAACGTCGCCGACAAGAGCGTCGTATGGGCATCGAGCAACTCTCTCGTGGCCACCGTCGTGAACGGCGTCGTGACCGCTGTCGGTCCCGGCACCGCGACCATCACCGTCTCGACCGTGGACGGCGGTAAGACCGCCACGTGCACCGTCACCGTGAGGGGGGAGATAACCGGCATCGAGCTGGACCGTTCCTCCGTGTCCATGACCGCAGGCGACTCCGTGACCCTGGAATGCACGCTGCTGCCCGAGGGCACCGGCGGGTACACCGTGTCCTGGAGCTCCAGCGACACCTCCGTCGCCACGGTGTCCAACGGCAGGATCACGGCCGTCGGTCCTGGAACCGCGACCATCACAGCCACCGTAGGCGGAACGCAGCTGTCCGCCGTGTGCAGCGTGACCGTCGTCGGCTCGTCCACCGAGACCGGCACGACCACCGAGGAGAACGACGACGGGTCCGTGACCACCACGGTCACCGAGGAGATC
>CALVLC010000119.1 GCA_944336335.1 uncultured Bacilli bacterium
TCTCCCAGCCAGGCCACATAACACCTACATCGCCTAGAAGAACTAAAATGTCATCCTCGTCTAACTCCCGCATCTCTGGATTCTTTGTGTAAGATAAGCTTTCAACGACTTTACCGTGAACGTCGCTCAACCATGACAGAAAATTTTTCCTGTCATTACATCACCTCGCAATCTTCTACAAATTCACCAACTGATTCCCAGTCAATGCAATCGTCTAGATGGATATATCCGAGACATTCGCCGCAATTGTCGCAATAAACATCAAAGTCAGGCCAATATTTGTAGATACCTGAGATATATATTTCATCACTGCCGCACAACTTACAGCGAAGAGTCTCTGTCGGAGCAAATGTAGTTAAGATATGGTTTATTCCCATCCTTCCTCCCATTCCTCGCAGTCTTTTATATCTTGCCAGTTGATATAGTCGGTAAGAACAAAGCTTAGGCTATTGCCACACTCTTGGCAGACAATGGAAGCGCATCCATCGTCAAAGATTTCAAGACACGTATCGGTTGTGCCGCAAGTGGGACAAGTAGCCACATCGTCATTGAGATTAAAAATCATAGACATATTGTTTTCCTTTCTCTTTTGGAATGTCAATATTATATCATATATACTATACTTTTGACAAGAAAAATATTTTTTTATTAAGTCCAAAAGTGCATCATTGACATTAAAGAGAGTCTTTGATATAATATATGTAAAGAGAAAGGAAAGATATGTGGGAATTATCATTGGCTCTTATTGGAATAATGTCTATTCTATCAACCCTAGTGATTTTCCTCTTCGGGGAGGATGATGAAGAGTGAGATATAACGTTGTGCTATTCTGGTATTGCGTTGTAGCTATTATAATTTTGGCCGCAGCAATTGTAGGTCATCTTGTTGGATTATTCTAGGAGGAATCATGGATAACTGGTTCGACAACGAAACTTTGGCAAATGAGTGGTATGATGACATGGTTCGCCGCATCTCTTGGAAAGCTTTTGAAGACCAGGAGAGCTGGATTCATATGTTGGGCGAATTAGGAGAAGGCCGCAATCCAAAAGTAAAAGATAACTTCTTGGAGAAGTTTTCCGAATATTTTGATGCGGAAATCAGTTGGCTCAAGTGGGACATGATTTACAATATGCTTGCGGACTATTATAATAGTGATATTGATGTGCCGCAGTGGTTGGCAGATGAATATAATGACTACTTTGGACTTAAGGAAGATAACCGAGGATACATGGAAGGAACTGATGACTAGTGGGTACTATTGGATATAGTGATAAAACATTTTACGATATTGAGGCGGCTCTAACTAAGATTTTTTCAAATTCAGCTCCGTCAGCTCTTAAAGAGTTGATTGAAGAGGATAGACGCATCCAAGAGAAGGCGGAAAAGAATCAACTAGCAGAACGTCAGTCTACTAATAACTTCTTGCGGAATATGATTAAGTGGGTCAAATTTGATGGTGACTGGACTATTGTAAAGTGGTTCGACGGCAAGATTACTAAGGTCAAGAAGCAACCTGGCGAGACATATAGCAAGGAAGTTGGACTTCTGTGGTGCATTGCCAAGAAGATGTTTTATCAGAACCCCAATATTCTGTTCGAGGTTATGCGGGAGTTCGTAGGTGAGGATCCGCACGAGCCAACGGCCGCAGTCCATGAAACTACTGATAGGAGTGCCTGTGATAAATATGTTATTAGGGATTATCTAAATAGATTGACCTGTTGGGCGCTTGATGTTACTAACGCTCTTGAGGAGGCTGAGGGGAAAAAAGAGCGCGCTAATGATATGTATAACTCATTTGCAGAGATTAGAAGTGATATGCAAAACGAATATGGGGTGAGTTGGGTTTGATTAACTTGAAGTTCAGTGGGCCTGGTCCGCAAGTAGGAATTGCCGCAGCCATCGGTCTTTTGATTGCAATTGCCGCATTGATGTTTCTTATTACTTTTGGATTGTCTTGGGTTATCTTTTGGTGCTTTGGTATAGCGCATCTTTGGACTTGGAAGATTGGTTTGGGTTTGGCTTTAATCGCTTTTGTTCTTAGACTTATCTTTTCACCTTCTGGAAGTAATTAAAAAAATAGCCGCCTTGTGCGGCTATTTTTATAGCTTGCGGCAGCAAGCGTTGTACATATATTTTTTTGGAGTCCATATTTTTGTACAATGCTATCTATATTTTTGTACACTTGAGTCTATATTTTTGTACAATTTGTGTTTTTTCTAGACAATTTTGACGTCACTTCTGGACAAAAGGGTATAATTATGATATAATGATTTTTATAGATGATAACATGAGAGAAAGGTGCAAAATGGAAAAGAGATTCAGCGTTGGTGTATCTCAAGAGCAGTATGAGATGTGGAAGAAAACTCTTCCTTTAACAGAGTATGATTCAATGTCTGCTTTTATCAGAGAGATTATGGATATGGTTTGTGAGTGTGTAAATGACATGACTAAAGAGGTTCTTATTTGGGTATCTTATAGGGACGAAAATGAAGACGAAGAAGAAGGTGTCTAGATTTACGTGAACTGGTTTCTAAAAGTAACTAGAAGTAAAATTAAGGTGTCTAGAAATACGTGAACGGACTGTCTAGATTTACGTGAATGGGGTGTCTAGAAATACGTGAACAAAGTGTCTAGAAATACGTGAAACCCACTAGTCATATTAGTCATTTTCCTTTAGTCATTAATAGTCATTATAGAAAAAAGTTTTAATCTAAATTGATTAAAAGTGTCTAGAAATACGTGAACGCGGTAGAAAGGAGGGATATGTCTACTCATGTAGAAGCAGACCCGAAAATTCTGCGGACAAAAGGGTTAAAAGCGAATGCTCTCTTTGCTTTAAGAGCATATTCTTTTTATGACAAGAAAAATAATCAGAGAAAGATTTCTAGAAAAGATGCTTCAAATAGACAATTGGCTAGTCTAGCCAAAGACTTGAACAAAGATAATGTCGGTAAAAGTTTAAGTATATTAAAAAGCAAAAACATCATCAAAGAAGAGGGAGAATATTATATTCTAAACGAGATAGATGGGGCTTATTTTAATATTGATACTGATTTTCTTAAAGAGTTGTTGTATAAACGAAACTCTGATTATGTAAATATTTATTTATGGCTTCGTAACAGATTCTTTTATAGATGTAAAGAGGGTCGTCCCGCATATTTCTCTATTAAAGATATTTTAGAACATGTTTTTCAATATAAGACAAGAGACATGCGTGTATATAATAGAATCAAGAATATTTTAGCTGATATTGTAGCCGATGGTTTGGTAACTTATAAGATTATGCGAGTTAATGAGAATCTATATCTAAGAGAGATTTTTGCTATTAGAGAAGAGTTTGTAATAGCAGAGGCCGCAAAAGAACAAGATGATAAAGTTTTTATAGACGCATCTAAAGAGAAGTCAACTGATGATATTGGTGAAGCATCTGAGGCTCAAGAGGTTGCTACGGTTGGCTTTGATCTTGGACAAGTATCTAGAATAAGAATGGATAATGGTAAATTTGAATATACAGAGATAGAAAAAATTAAAGAGTATATGTTAAAAAAGAATATTGAGGAGGGCAAACAAAGTCTTGTTGACTCTGTAGAAAAAACACCTGATAATCAAAAAGCCTTAGCTGCCGCAGGATTATTGTCTATATTTGCAAATTATGGTTGGGAAATGTAGAAACTCCGTAAAAATTACTTGACATATTAATTTCGGTATTGTATAATTAAATCGTTCGTTAGAGAGATAGGGTGATTACATGGATGTGAATATCAGTATTCTAGAGTTAGCAGAAGTCCTAGAAGATTTGCGGGATATGAGTGTGATGTGTCCAAGAGCAGACGATATTGCTTATATATTTGATGAAGATTGCGATACCACTTTTCTGAGTTGGTTAGATACCGCTTTGTATGTGGCGGATAGGTCATGTGGGATTAGTACGTCATATCTGTTTGACGTTGACGCGAAGTTCATGATTAATGCCTGATAAGAAAGAGAAGCGAATCAATATCCCAGTTACAGAAGAACAATATGAGAAATGGAAAGCCGTAGCAGAACAGAATGGAATGACTCTATCCTCTTTTGTTAGATATTGCGTCGCTTCTTATGTCAAGGCAGTGCAAAGGTATGTAGATAATAATAAATGATTGCGCAGAAAAGCGTAAAATGGTGTACCCCAATGGAATTGGGGACTGACACTTTTATGTCGCGCCGTCAAGAAAAATTTTAATTTTCCAATTCTTCATTTCGCTCGTTAAGCTGGGTATATTTCCTATTTTTATAATATCAAAATTATTTTTGTTTTCAATTTTCCGCATTATTTTCATTTTGAAAAACCATTGGCGCACTGTTTTCATTTCCATTTTCTCTTGGAATTTCATTTTTAAAGATTATACTTGTAAAAAATATATAGACATGCTATAATGTATATATCGAAAGGGAGGAAAGGATATAAAGGAAAGGCTCTCTTTCGATAAATCTTCTTCCTCTCTTGGAAAACAAAGAAAATGTT
>CALVLC010000120.1 GCA_944336335.1 uncultured Bacilli bacterium
GTCTTCGCAGTGGCAGAGCTCAGCCCGCTGCTGAAGTGAGGGCTTGACAGAGCATTGGGGATTGAGGGTATACTCCGCACAAGTGCTGAAAACACTTGCTACTAGCGGACGTCGCCCCGAAAGTCTGCGGCTATTTTTATGGCCGGGCGTGAAGAGAATGCAATACCCGCAAGGGAAATAATCTCGCCGACTAGTAGCGGTTTTCAGCACCTGGCCACCCTACTGAAAATAGGGTGCATTGAAAAATACTACTAGGAGTCAGCAATGACGAATCTCGTTTTTGCTCGCAACGGGCAAGCCCTCACCACATCCAAACTCATTGCCGAAGGGACTGAAACCAAGCACCATGCGGTAATGCAACTCATCAGAAATTACAGGGCAGATTTTGAGGCTTTTGGGGTTTTGGCATTTGAAATGCCGAAACCTGCCAATCCGCAAGGCGGACGCCCTGAAACAATCGCAATCCTCAACGAGCAGCAGGCCACGCTCCTGGTGACCTACTGCAAGAACACCGAGACGGTTCGTAAGTTCAAGGTCGCTCTTGTCAAGGCGTTCTATGAGATGCGACAGCAACTGCAACCGCAGTGTCCCGCCAAAGGTCAGCTCCCGCCACCAATGCTCACAGAACAGCAGGCGTACGCGATCATGAGCGAAGTCGCCAAGCGTGCCAAGAACTGCGGCGCACACTACCAGACGATCTATCGTGCTCTCAAGGCTCGGTATCAGGTGACCAAGTACACGCACATTCCGCGGGAGATGTTCGATGATGCAATCAGCTTCATCAGAACGGTAAATCTCCGCGTTCCAGAAGCGGAGCCGCAGAAGCACGAAGAACCCGAAGAGAAGCGCTACGTCGTCACCGAGAGCTTCCTTGAGCGCCAGCGCGTCTTCGTCTACTACTGGCGATACCTCTTCCGCGGCGAGCTCGAGATCGTCATCAAGCTGATGCGCGCCATGGAAAGCCCGCACGCAGGAATGCTCTGGGACGCGGTGCACGACATGAATATGGCTTCGCTCGAAGACAGCCTTGCCCAGCTCGGCTTTCCGGTCACCGACCTGAATTGCTACAAGCACTGGCTTTCGCACCAGCCAGCTTGAAAACTTGATTAACCTTTAACCACGGCCTCCGAGAAATCGGGGGCCTTTTTTGTTATGAGCAACTTTGATTCTGCCTACGCTGCCTTTGAAGCGACCTGGCGCTACGGGCCTCCGGAAGATCCGATTCAGGAGGCAATCGAAGAAGAGATCGACAAGCTCTGCGCCGACGAGGACTTTCTGGATCGCTTTGAAGAAGAGCATCCGGGCATTGACATTGAAAGCGAAGAAGCGCTGCCGATTCTGCAGAAAGAGGCAGAGAAAAGACTGGGAGTTTTCTGAAATGGGTGAAATCAACAAAGAGTATGTCAGGCAGATCTGGCATGAGATGGTCGCAGATTTTGCGGCAGAGATTGAGTGCAAAGGAATGCGGATTTTTGAAGGCTGCGACTTGAGATGCGATGCACGAGATGAGCTTGAGGCCATTGAGGCGCAAGCTCTTACTTCCGTTCTACTGACCGGCGTAGCGACAGTCAATCAGGATGCGATGAATCTGCGAGATGAAATGCTTCAGTTCATCGAGGACGGCGTGATGCAGCGCCTGTCTGAGGACGCATCGAAAGCGCTCGTGGAAATCAAGAAAGAAGGATTGGCAAAATGACAAATGAACTCACCGAAATGAACGTACAGAAGACTGTCGCAACACTCAAGTCTTCGCTCTACCCAGGCGCCTCGGACGCATCCGTACGCATGGTTCTTGACTACTGCCAGGCACGCAAGCTTGATCCATTCCTCAAGCCCGTTCACATCGTGCCGATGTGGGACAGCAAGGCCAAAGAGATGCGCGACGTCATCATGCCAGGTCTCAATCTCTACAGAACGCAGGCCGCAGAAAGCGGGAAGCTTGCCGGCATCAGCGAGCCCGAGTTTGGGCCACGCATCTCTTTCACGTTTGGATCGGCAACGATTCAGGCCCCAGAGCACTGCAAGGTCACGGTCAAGCGCCTCATGTCCAACGGGCAAATTGCGGAGTTCACAGCAATCGAATTCTTCGACGAAGCGGTGAGCGTCGACAAGAACGGCAATCCAACGCCGATGTGGAAGAAACGCCCGCGCGGAATGCTTGCCAAGACAGCAGAAAGCCAAGCTCTGCGCAAGGCATTTCCAGACATTGGGGCAGCAGAGACTGCTGAGGAGATGGAAGGCAAGGCCATCTACGCCGATGAGACGCCGAGCGCCCAGGCTCCAGCAGTCGATGAGGATCTGGCAAAGCGTGCTTTCGCCGCCGCAAATGAAGGCAGCACCACATACCGCGATTTCTGGAGGAGGCTCACCCAGACAGAGCGACAGGCCGTACGCTTGGCGTACCCAAATGGCCTGGCAGATGTCGCCAAGGCTGCCGACGAAGTTGTCGATGCGGAGGCTGTAAATGCTTGAACGTGCAACTGCTGATCAACGCACCGCCGCGTGGTTTGAAGCTCGGTGCGGGTGCCTGACGGCTTCACGCGCAGCGGCTGTTTTGAATCGCAGAAAGGACGGGAAGCCGACCGCTGCTCGTGAGGATCTGATTGACACACTCATTTGCGAGCGCGTCACGAATGAAACCTGCGGCATCGGCAACCCGCCCTCGCTTGAATGGGGGCGTGAACACGAAGACGAAGCCCGGCGCGCCTACGAAGATGTGACTGGAGAGCTTGTTGAGCAGACCGGATTCGTGCCGCATCCGACCATCGAGTTCTTCGGAGCGTCCCCTGACGGCCTTATCGGCGATGACGGTCTGATCGAAATAAAGTGCCCGTTCAGCACAAAGGTTCACTTGGAGCGCGTCGCTGCCGGCGTAGTTCCGGACGAATACAAGCCTCAGATGATGGTGCAGTTGATCTGCACTGGCCGCAAATGGGTGGACTTCGTGAGCTACGATCCGCGCCTTTCAGGTGCATGGGCGCCAGCCAGATTTTTCTGCATTCGCTTTGAGCCGACACAAGACGAACTCAATGCCGTGATGGAACAGTGCACGACTTTTCTTGCGGAAGTCAAAACGCGATTTGATGCACTCGCAAAAGCCATCATCAAGGACAGACTGCCACCAAGATAAACAGAAAATCTGCGCATCTGAGCGGCCATATTGCGGTTTTTGCCGAAAAACTTGCTGACTCGCACATAATGCACGCAAAAACCACCGAGATTTTGTTGAAGCCGGATGCGATGAAGGAGAAAAAATGAGCGAAACAAAAACCGTATGGCACCCCGTCAGACTCGTACCCTTCGATCCAGCCAAGCACGCTGAACTCTTCGAAGACA
>CALVLC010000121.1 GCA_944336335.1 uncultured Bacilli bacterium
TGGGCGGGGCCATCCATCATATTGGAAACATCCACAAGTATGCCCGCCCAGAGGATGTGCCGGAACACACCCTCTTTGTCATCACCACCGATGGCATGGAGAACGCCAGCCGCCGCTATTCCGCCCAGCAAGTCAAGAAGATGATTGAGCGGCAAAAGGAACGGTACAGTTGGGAGTTTCTCTTTCTGGGGGCTAACATCGACGCCGTGGAGACAGCTGGGGAGTTGGGCATTGCCCCGGACCGAGCGGTGAACTACCACTGCGATAGTCAGGGTACCCAACTCAACTACGAGGCCATCAGCCAGGCGGTGAGCGCCGTCCGGTGCAGTTCTCCCTTGGATGCCCACTGGAAGGACGCCATTGAGACGGACTTCCATCGGCGGCAGGGTGGACATCGCTGAGGGGTTACATCTGTCCCTTCCAGACCCGGGCCAGAATGTCTTTGAGGACTAGTAGGGCGTCGGTGTGGTTGTAGCCGTAATCTACCCGCAACTGGGTGAGCATCTCCCGCAGGGCGGGAGCGTAGTCGCTGATGCGTACCGTTTTGTGGTAGGTAGCCAACACCGGATATTTCTTGCTCCACACTTTGTTCCAGTCAATGCGGGCCTGGGCCTCGTCGCTGACGCTGTCAATCATCTGTTGGGCCTGCTGCTCGTCAAAGTCGTACTCAATGAGCTCGTCCAAAGTCATGTGGTAGAGCACAGCCAGTCCCTTGGACTGGCGAATGTCGGGCAGCGTCTCATTGGTCTCCCATTTGGAGATGGTCTGGCGGCTGACCCCCAGCTTTTCCGCCACATTTTCCTGAGTCAGCCCGCTCTTTTTCCGGGCGTGGTATAAACTGCTTCCCAAACTCATGGTGTGATCCTCCTGGTTTTGCTTGTTTTGTATGTTCAGTATACCGTCCTCATGAGAAAAAAGCTACCAAGGGAAACTGGAATGTTTGCCCGTTTTCCTAACAAGAAAGAAGCAGGCATCCCGGTTTAAACGGGAAGCCTGCTCTCGTAGTCATTGCCGTTTCTCACGCAAAGCGCTTCTTTTTCATGAAATATAGGTAGACCAGCAAGGACACAACGCCATCGAAGGCCATACCAAAGCCGAACAGCAGTGCAATTCCGGTGAGGGAAGGGGTCCAGACTCCGGCACAATAGAGGAGAAAGGCGACGCCATAATATAGGGTGTTGGTGGCGATGGACTCAAACAGCATGTAATTGGTTTTGCCCAAGGCATAGAAGACGGCATCAAATACATTCTGAAAGGCATACACCATATAAAAGCCCAGCAGAAGCAGCACCAAGCGAAATAGGGCGTCTGTGTCAGAGTAGCCCAGAACATACTGCATAAATGGTTTCCAGAACGGGATGGAACCCAGCCATATTACGCAGATGACACCTGTGAGAGCAAAGTATATACGTTGGCGCACCGGACAAGATGTGGGATCGGAAGAAACCTCACGTTTGATGACCTCTGCCAGCTGTGTCACCGGAAGCAGAAGCCAGCTCCAGATGAAGCTATTTGCCACCCAGTAGAGACCTTGCTCCTGGACTACATTCACCATGCGCACAATCATCAACATATAGGCCAGATTCCGCACAAAGGACTCCAGGCCGGAAAGACCTCCTATCTTGAAAAATTCGTTCAACCAGCCAAAAGAGATAGGTTCTCTAGTAAATAGTCGAACGCCTTCTCTGGACAGCATCGAAAGCGATACGATCAGCAGCAAGGTGTTGACGAGAAGATTGGAATATCCAACACCATTGATGCCCAGGTGGAGGGAGCAGGGTAGGGGAGAGATAAGCAAAGTATCCAGAACCATGCTCAAAACCAACCGGGATAAGGTCAGAAAATAGAGATATCTGGTTCGGCCCAGAGTGATGAGGGCGACTAGGGCAAAGGAACCCAGCATCCCCAGCCCGTTGGCGAAACACTCCAGGCGGATGTAGGAGGCAGAGGCGTCCACCATGCTGGGGTATACCGCCATCTCGTGCAGCAGAGGCCGGACCAGAATGCCCAGCGCCAGAGACATGGCTGTATAGACACAGGCGGTGACGAGCAGGCCGCTTCGGACCCGATTGTTAAATTCGCCTCTCTCCTTTGCTGCTTGGCCTAGAAAGTAGAACAGGGGGAGCAGCACAGCCTCTTGAATGACTTCATAGGCTAGGTTCACCCACCCAAGCTGACCCGCAATGGAATAGGCCCATGGGTCGGGCATTTGACCCAAGAAATAGATGCGGGCAGTGGTGTAAATGGCAGGACATAGACCCATGACCAGCAAAGAGAGGTAGAGGCGGAAATCAAATGTGTAGAGAGACGGCTGTTTTCTCATGGCATCTCATGGGGAATGTTGATTTTCTCTACCTGTATCTTCCCACCTGCAAGCTCTGCCATCATCATGGTGATTTCCTGGTGGAACCGCCGGGGACCGCAGGAGCCGGGGTTGAGCCAGAGAACCCCGCTCTTTTCCTCCTGCGCATACTTATGGGAGTGGCCAAATACCACCACATCCACCCCTGAGAGGTCCGCTGGGACCTCTTTTTTGTTGTGGACCAAAAAGAAGGTGACACCCTCTAACGTGACAGTGAGATCGTGGGGGATATCTTCTGCCCACTCCTTGTCGTTGTTGCCCCGAACGATGTAGAGGGGGGCGAACTGCTGCAGCTGCTCCACGATGGCTGGTTTGTTGATGTCACCGCCGTGGAGAATGGCGTCTGCGGTTTTCAGATACTCCACCACCTGGGGGCGCAGCAGGCCGTGGGTGTCAGAGAGAATGGCGAGTTTCATACCGGGTCACCTCGATGATAGGTCTCTTGGATGGCTCGATAGAATTGGCGGGCGTGCTTTAAATCCTCGGCGTCCGGGTGCCCTTTGGCGATACCGCCCACCAGCTT
>CALVLC010000122.1 GCA_944336335.1 uncultured Bacilli bacterium
AAGCACAAGATTGTATAAGAAAATATATTGAAGATTTTGATTATGAGGAGATATTAAATAATTACTATAATAAAGAATATATTGTTGAAGAATTTTTTAAAGAGACAAATAATTATATTAAAAGCCAGATGTTTAGAGAATATCTTGAAATATCAGGAGAGAGAAATAATTTAGATAATAATCTACTAAAATTTATTGACGAGATATATCATATAGAGAATGATTATATTTTTACTATAGATTTAATAAAATTTGACACAATACCAGATTATATAATAGAAAAAATAAATGAATTTATGAAGGGAAAAGCCCAATAGGGCTTTTTTCTATACCAACTTAATTTCCTCCTTCACAAACTCATCCACCATCTCTTGAATCATATTAATATATTTAACTTGTTCCCAAAAGCTATTTCTATCAGAAGTCATAGGATACTTTTTCTTAAGTTCAATTTCAATCAAATTAGCATAAATATTCAAATGATTTTGAAAATCATATAAATAATCCATAATAGAACCATCTATAATTAAATTTTGAAATTTAAAAGGTTTATATTCTTCTAAATACCTTTTTGCTAATTTACCATATTTATTTAGTTGCAATATTATTACCTCCCAAACTCATAATAACTAAATTTAAGCAATCACCAAAACCAGCTCTATAATATTTATCATTCCAATAAGCAATATAATCAAGATAATTTTCATCAAGCTTGTCTAATTGTTTTTCAACATATTTTTTATTACTAGGTGAAACATTTCTTAAAATGTTTTCAGCATATTTATCAAAATTAATTAAATGTTCCTTATCTTCTTTGGTAAGTTGAGACAAACTTTCATCTCTAAAAATTATCCAGTTTTTCATTAAATCTTGAATTGCATTATTATTTAATTCCATAAAATTTTCCTCCTAAAATTACAAATATTATTTAAAAAAATTTACAAAATATCCTATAAAAAATTGGGGAGAAATTGGGGAGAAATTTTTCAAAACTACCCCAATTTTAACAAAACTCAATACAAAACAAAAATCTCTAAAAGTGTTGAAATCACAGCGATACAATACAATTCAATACTACTCATAAAATATATTATGTAACCCTCATAACCCGAAGGTCACAACAAAAATCAACCCAATCCCTAACGCTTAACTTAAATATCAAAAAAAAACAAAAAAGTATGTAACATAAATAATTCCAAATTGTAGATATAAAAAAAGAATAACAATAAGCAAACCCCAATACATTCCTCCAAAATCAACAACAATATTGAGAAAAAACAAAAAATATGATATATTATGAGTAGCAAACAAAAAATTTCATAAAAATAAAGCAAAACCTAAAATGCTTGAAAAACACATAAAACAAATAAACAGCAATAAACATTTGTAAAAAAATAACAACATTTACCCAAAACCATAAACAAAAACTGGAGGAAACCATGAAAGAACTAGAAGAAAAAATTGTAAAATTTGCAGAAGAAAGAGACTGGTTACAATTCAACACACCAGAAAACCTAGCAAAATCAATCTCCATAGAATCAGGAGAACTATTAGAATGTTTTCAATGGAATAACAATTATGACAAAGACGAATTAAAATACGAAATAGCAGATGTAATGAACTATTGCATATTACTATGTCATCAAATAGGAGTAGACCCAAAACAAATCATTTTAGAAAAAATGAAAATATCAGAAAATAAATATCCAGTAGAGAAAGCAAAAGGAAAAAGCACTAAATATGATAAGCTAAAACAATAAATCTAACATAACACAAAATACAAATCAGATTAAAGTCTTATAAATAAAATGGAGGAAAACATGAAAAATATTAAAGTTGTAGCAGCAATTATAATAGATAAAAACAAAGTCTTTGCCACACAAAGAGGATATGGAGAATTCAAAGACGGATGGGAATTCCCAGGAGGAAAAATAGAAAAAGGAGAAACACCAGAGCAAGCGTTAGAAAGAGAAATCCAAGAAGAACTAGAAACAAAAATACAAGTCAATGAAAAGATTGACACAGTAGAATATGACTATCCAAATTTTCATCTATCAATGGACTGCTTTATATGCAATATTATTGAAGGAAACTTGATATTAAAAGAACACGAAGCAGCCAAATGGTTATCAAAAGATGAACTATATAGTGTAAATTGGTTGCCAGCTGATGAAGGACTAATTGAAAAAATAAAAAAATATATTTAAATAATGTATAATGATAGGTGAGACAAAAAGATATAAAAAAGGGGATAACAATTATGTCAAAAAATAAAAGCACCTTATATCAATTAGGAGAAATGGATATTGTATATAAACTAAGATGGTTTATTTTAATAGGAATAATTATTTTTGTAAGTATAATCATTATAGTAAAAACTAATATGGATAATGAATATCAAAAATATGGCTATACAGGATTTAGTGACAATATAAAATATGATGAATGGACAAACGAAATAATACCCAAAAATGAAATTCAGACATATAATAATGACATGAAATATATAACAAAAAGTAATGGTGAAAAAGTATATTTTGCAGATATAAAAGCACAGTTAAATGCCTATGAAAAATTGCAGGAAAATTATGCATCAATTAACCAAGAAAACTTAGAACAAGTCAAAAATATATGTGATACAATATTTAGCAATTATTTTGAAATGCAATACACGATTGAAAAAAATTCTTCTAGAACATCATATATTATTTATCTAAGAGATTTTACAGCAAACGGAAAACATTATAATTCATATAGGATAAGTGCAGGCTATGAAATGATGAGAATTATAAAATATCTTGTTAAAGGTGTTTATCGTGAGCAGAATGGACTAGAGCCAGATTATGGATATTAGAAAATGAAAAAAGAGGTCAAAATGAATGATATAAATATGAATTCAGAATATTATAAACTTACAGAGGAAGTAAAACAACTAAAAGAAGATATTGCAAGTTTATATGAAGAAAAAGATGAACTTGTATATCATATATGCAAAAATATAGAAGCAGAATATATGTCAAAAGTAGGGATATTAGAATATAAACTATATGAATTTAATTGTAAAATTTTAAGACTAAAAAGAAAAATAGAATTATATCAACAAAAAATAAACATGCAAGAATTGCCGGATGAGAATGAAATAGAAAATAAACTAGATAAAGAATATAGTCAATATGAAAAAAAGCTAAATAGTATTTCTAATACTATACAAAAATTATTGTATAGAAAAAATCTTGATTTCTTATCTGAAGAAGAAAGTAGAGAAATTAAAAAAGTATATAGAAAATTAATAAAAAAGTTACATCCAGATTTGACTAAAGAAAACAATAAACAAAAAGAAAAATTATTGATACAAGTTACTAATGCTTATAAACAAGGAGATATAGAAACTCTAAAAAATATAGAATTATTAACTGAAGAAGTAACTGAAAAAACAAACACTAAAGATATTGGACTAATAGAATTAAGAGAATGTAAAACAAAATATAAAAGAATCATTGATGAATTATTAGAATCCATAAAAAAGATTAAAGAAAGTTTTCCATATAATCAAAAGGAATTTCTTAAAAGTGATGTATTAGTCAATAAAAGAAAAGAAGAATTAGAAAGAGATACAGAACAATATAAAGATATTTATTCAAAACTTGAAGATATATTAAATCAATTAAAAGGTGATAAAAATGGCTGATATTATAAAAATAGATAATGAAAATATAATTAATATATTAAATAATAAAGGTCCCTTAGATATAGGAAAACCGTTTTCACAGGAAATATTTTTAATAGAGGTTCATATTGCAGGAACTTCACACATAGATAATATGGACTTACTGGAACCTAAATTATTTCAAGGAGTAGAAGTTCGTTTTTTTAGAGAACCTAATAATAAGTATGATAGTAAAGCTATTGTTGTAAAAGATAAAGACGGTAATAAACTTGGCTATATACCAAGGGATAAAAATGAAATTTTATCAAGGCTTATGGATGCAGGAAAATTGTTGTACGGAAAAGTTAAATGTAAAGAAAAGATTGGAGATTGGGTAAAAATAGAAATGGAGGTTTATTTGAAAGATTAAAAGCGAAAAATTAAGAAAAATACTTGACAAAAACTGTAAAACTGTAAAATAGTATAATATAATAACAAATTATATCATATCAAAGTTTAATAGCAAACTATAACCCCTGTGCAAGATTCGAGATAATAGAGCCAATTATATCATATCAAAGCTTAAAAACAAACTATAAAAAAGAAAAATATAATATTATTTCAACATCTATTATTAAAATATTAAAGATATAAAATAAGACACATCAAAATTCAATTATAAATAAAAACAATACTAATATTTCCCCACCAATATAGACAAACCACATGAAAACATGATACAATAGCAAAGACACAAAAAAGAGAAAACGAAAAACCAAAAAGGAGGGATTTAACATGCCAGAACTTTGGGACATATACGACAAAAACAGAAAGAAAACAGGAAAAACAGCAAGAAGAGACATAGACGAACTAAAAGAAGGAGAATACCACATCATAACAGTAGGAATAATAATGAACTCAAAAAATCAACTACTAATAACCAAAAGAGCGCCACACAAAAAACTAGGGTTAATGTGGGAATTCAGTGGAGGTTCAGTACAATCAGGAGAAACGAGTCTAGAAGGAATACTAAGAGAACTAAAAGAAGAAGTAGGAGTCCAATTCACCAAAAAAGACGCAATCTTCTTAGAAGAAAAAAGAAAAGACACAATACCATCAGATTTCAAAGACATGTGGTTATTTAGAAAAGATGTAAAAGACGAAGAAATCACATTTCCAGACGGAGAAGCAATTGACTATAAATGGGTAACTATAGACGAATTTTTAAAAATGTGTGAACAAAAAGAAGTAATTCCAACAGTTGACTTTGGATTAGACGAATACAACAAAGTATTAAAAATGTAGCCAAGAAAAATACTTTGAAAATGAAATAATTAGATAAAAATATACTCATAATCTACAAAAAGTGATATAATTATGGAAAAATATAGGAGGAAAACGAAAAAATGGACTTAACAATAGACGTAGATAGTTATAAACTAAATGTCAGAGCAGGAGTAGTAATAATACACAACAACAAAATATTGGTACACAAAAATATAAATTCAAACCACTATGCACTATTAGGAGGAAGAGTAGTGATTGGCGAAAGTTCTGATGAAACAGTAAAAAGAGAAGTAGAAGAAGAACTTGGAAAAGAAATAGACATCATAGATTACATTGCAACAATAGAAAACTTTTTTGAATTAAATCAATCAAAATATCATGAGATAATGTTTGTATATAGAGCGGAATTTAAAAATGATGAAGATAAAAAAATAACAGAAACATTAAAAAATATTGAAGGAGATAAAAATTTACAATATGAGTGGCTAGACTTAGACAAAATCGATGAATATCCACTTGTACCACAAGTCATAAAAAGTATATTAAAAGAAAATAAATTTCCTGTGCATAAAATCAATAATGATATGCCTGCTATAATAAAACATTTTGCAAGCACAAAATAAATATAAATCAAGTGCGGAACTTAAATTCCGTGACTTGATTTTTTTGCTTTTGTGAATTTAAAGTGATTTATTAAAATATCGCCAAAAATACTAATAACAAAAAGCATAATTAAAAAAATTAAAATAATTACCAGTTGTGATAATTTTTCACTTTCTGGTAATATGCTTGAATAAATAAAATAATTAGCTATCATGAAAATACCACCTTATAATTACAGTATTCATATAGCTATTTTAACAAACAAAAAAACGCAAGTCAATACAAAATATTGAAAATAATGTATCAAATTGGAAAATTAACATTTTTTGTCTTTAATTAATAATGAAATATCTTTAATTACTGTTAAAGCATTAATAAGTTCGTTTTCAGAATAGTTTTTAAGATAAGCTCTAGTTTCATTAATGATATCATCATCTAATCCAAATAAAATATAATCTGCTGAATGACCACTTAAATCTCTCAATTTTCTAATACTTTTGTAAACTAAATTTCCACGACCTTCTTCTACTAATCCTAAAAATTGAGCAGAAACACCAATCCTTTCAGCTAGCTGAGTTTTATTCATCAATAATTCATTTTCTCTAATATTTTTAATTCTCTTACCACGTTCAATTTGTTCTAATTTATCTGTATCCATATCTACTAACTCCTTTATTATTTTTTGACTAATTTATTTTAAAACAAAAAAATATTTTAAAAATGAGATAAAAGTATGACGAATTATAGTATTTTATGAGATTTTATGGTATTATTAATGTGATACTAAGACAAGGAGGAATAAAATGGAGTCAAAACCTATGAAAATTTTAATCATAGAGGATGATATTAATGATTGCAATAATTTTATAAGTTGCATAAAAAATAGAGAAGATATAGAACTAGTCGCAATTACAGATTCCGATGTTGAAGGGCTAAGATATGTTAAAACAAAGAAGCCTGAAGGAATCGTACTAGATTTAGAGTTGAACAATAGTAAAAATGGTAATACCGATTCTTTAGAGTTCTTATCTGATATGAAAAAACTAAAATTAAATTATGAACCTATTGTAATTGTAACAACTCACGTTAATTCAAAAAGAACATATGATATTCTTCATAGAAGCGGAGTTGACCTAATATTGTATAAAGACCAACCTAAATATTCTTGCGACCTTGTCCTAAATAGATTTATTGCATTAAGAAGACCAATACTTAATGAAACTGCAACTATTGAAGATGAAATAAAATCAGCTGAAGAACAAATAGAATTTTGCATAAACCATGAATTAGATAAAATTGGTGTTACTACAAAATTAAAAGGTAGAAGATATTTACATGATGCAATTTTGTATTTGATTCAAAATGAAAAGAGCAACATTAGTGTTATTCAATATTTAACTAGCATATATAAAAGATCAGGAAATACTATATCTAATGGGATGCAAAATGCTATTAATTATGCATGGAGAGTTTCGCCAATAGAGGATTTAACTACTTATTATACGGCTAGAGTTAATTATGAAACAGGAGTGCCAACTCCTATGGAATTTGTGTATTATTATGCAAGAAAAATAAAA
>CALVLC010000123.1 GCA_944336335.1 uncultured Bacilli bacterium
CCTATTTTTTTTTTTTTATTGACCACATAATCATGTGATTCGAATACTGCATCCATTTCTAATTGAGACCGTTCAACTTTGATATTGTAGTCATCGCCTCCGCATACATTCTCGATGGTGAATTCAAATTCTGGTGTTGACGTACGTCCGTAATTTGTAATCACGAGTTCTTCATTATTGCAATCGCACAGATATGCTAAGGCACCATAATTATAAGCTGTCAATATTGCAGACGGCTCACGAGTAATGCTATTTACTTTTAAAGTATCGAGTTGACGATTAATTCCAAGTGTGTTGATTTCTATTTTTTGATTATAATCAGAAGGTTTTGATGTGATAAATGTGTTGAAATGGCCGATTAAATAATTACCACGTGATTGAATCGGCAATATGTTCAGCTGATTATCACGTAATATTTTTGGAACATCCTTTTTTGATGGAAAATTGACCATCAGCCTTGGTTCTCTATATTTTCTTAATTCTTTGGAACTGATTTTGTAACATCCCTGTTGTTGTATAATGTGGGCCATGTCTGTTGTTTCAAACAATTTTTCCCAAGCATTATCATTTTCAGTTTTTTCTTCATCCATGTTACCAGTTCCTGATCAGTACTTCCTGGACTTTTCCACGTCCTTCAGAATTTGAATTAATCATCCTAGTTGCATCGACAATTTTAATTGAAAACGCATCAGATATTTCTGGACTATAAATTTCTTTGATAAATTCTGTTGCAGAATTACTAATCAGACATTTGACATTTCTTTCTGTCAGCTTCAAGACTGTGTCTCTCAGTCTAATTTGTTCATTCTGATTAAACCCGCCTGCTTGATATCCAGTAAAATTAGTACAGTTTGGACTGTCATATGGCGGATCAAAATAAACAAAATCACCAGATTTCGCTGTCTTAACAGTATTTTCAAAATCATCGCAAATTATATTCACGTTATTGTTGCTCAAATAGAAGCTAACTGCTCTCAGTACAGGTGCTTCACAAATTGAAGGATTTTTATATTTCCCATAAGGGGTATTGAATAAACCTTGTGAATTGACTCTGTACAATCCATTATAGCATGTTTTGTTAAGATAGATCATGCGTGCAGCTTTTTCGACTTTAGACATGGCTTTGAAACTGTTTGAATCTCTATCCAGTTCTCTTACTTGATAAAAATGCTCTGAATTGTTTTTCTCTGCATGTTCTCTTAATATCTCTAACAACTCATCCACATTGTCACGTACTACTTCATAAGTTAGGCATAGCTGTTCATTTTGATCGCCTATTATTGCCGTCTTTGGTTGACGTTCAAATAAAATTGCCCCAGCACCTACAAACGGTTCGTAATACGTATTGAATGATTTTGGAAATTGGGTCAGAATGACATCTGCAAGTTGTCTTTTTCCTCCAGCCCATTTTAAAAATGGTTTGACGAGTTTGTTCGATGCCATCTTATACTCATGAGTACGAAGCGGTAATTAAGAGTTATCAGTGCTTAGGTACCACGATACTTTAGTTGATTTTTTGTCTATAATAAAAACACATCAACTAGCTGGTCGAGAATTTTGCTTACTACACTTAACCCAGGCCATTATTTTAGTAATACTACTTCCACGGGCATTTTTTAATTAACATAATGCCAGTGAATACTGATCATGATCGAAGTGACCCAGAACACTGCGAAAAAAGTGATCGTTGGAAACAAAGAGATAATTCCCTGGAGAGATTACAAAAAAACAGAAAATGTGATGATAGGTCCTTCTAGTTTCAAGAAAGAGACTACGACTGTATGGAGTTTTCCAAGGCGTGGTAGCTGGGCTTCCCATACGCCTCAGTACAGAGGAAATTGGTCTCCAGAAGTTGTTCGCAACATTCTAGAGCTTTACTCCAGACCAGGGGATACTGTTCTGGATCCAATGGTTGGAGGCGGAACCACACCTGTGGAATGCTTGCTCACCGGTAGAAATTCTATCAGTGTAGATATCAATCCGGATGCGATTTCCATTACTAGGGACAGACTTAATCTTCCGGCGAGTATTATAAGAGAACTACCACTGACAGTCCATCGTACATATCTAGGAGATACTAGAAATCTCGATAAAATTCAGGACAATTCTATCAATCTTGTAACAGCTCATCCTCCTTACGTTAATATAATAAAATATTCCGACAAGAGAATCGAAGGAGATTTATCAGGAATAGATGACTATCTTGTGTTCTTTGATGAATATAAAAAAGCGATTAAAGAATATTATAGGGTTTTGAAACCCAATGGATATTGTGCGATATTGATTGGAGATACACACAATCATGGGCACTTCGTTCCCGTTACTGCGAGAATGTTGTTAGATTTTATGAGAGAAGGATTCTTTCTTAAAGAAAATATAATTAAAAAGGAATGGAATTGTGAGAGTGACAAGTATTCCGACAGGTACAGAAATCGCAATTTTCTATTAACAATGCATGAACACCTCTTCATCTTTAGGAAACCTCTGGATGATGAGTATATGAGAAATAGTTCTATTGATTTCATGATGGAGTAACTCAAAAGAGCTACTCTATTTCTCACTGCAAAGTCTTAGACTGGTAGTTGGTAATAATTCTTTGAATTTTCCCTTGCCAGCTGCGTTTGAATTGATAATATAGCTGGCAGGAATTCTGTGAATGCTGAATATAGAGTAGATTATTAAATTAACAAGTCTTAAGAGGCAGTATATTCGTACGAGAAATTTGGCATATACTCTGGGAAGTAGGATGGGTGTGTCCAATCATGTATATCATAGCTCAAAATCCCAGTCGATCCTCTTGGCGCAGAACGACTCGGCCAGCAGCGATCCCGGGACGAAGCGGTCGAACTTGCCGATCCGGAGATCGTCGTTCTTCCCAATCAGCGACATCCTGTCCCCCTCCTCGCGGATGCGGTCCAGCTCCTCGCGGATATCATCCTCGGACAGCCTCGTGTCGACCTCCAGGACCACCGGGCTGAACCCGCATCCTACCCT
>CALVLC010000124.1 GCA_944336335.1 uncultured Bacilli bacterium
GCCTTGGAGCCGAAGATGAAAGTGCGCGGCACGAAGTCCATGCCCGGGTTAGCCTTGAGCTTCTGGTAGAGCGAAATGATGTGCAGGATGTTGAGCATCTGGCGCTTGTACTCGTGCAGGCGCTTGACCTGTACGTCAAAAATCGAGTCCATATTGACCTCGATGCCGTTGTGCTCCTTGATATAGTCCGCCAGGCGCTGCTTGTTGTCCCGCTTGATCTGGCCGAGCTGGGCGAGCAGCTCCTTGTCCTCGCCGTAGTTGGCGAGCACCTGCAGCTCGGACGGATGCTTGCGGTAGCCCCTGCCGATCTTGCTCTCGATCAGGGCAGCCAGCTCCGGGTTAGCCTCGCACAGCCAGCGGCGGTGCGCAATGCCGTTGGTAACGTTGCAGAACTTGGACGAGTAAATCTTGTAGAAATCGTTGAACACGCGGTCCTTGAGAATCTCGGAGTGCAGCGCGGAAACGCCGTTGATCGAGAACGAACCCGCGATCGCCAGATGCGCCATGCGCACGGTGTTGTCCGCAACAATCGCCAGCTTGGAGATCTTCTGGAAGTCGTTCGGGAAGTAGTTCCACAGCTCCCGGCAGAAGCGCTCGTTGATCTCATAGATGATCTGCATGATGCGGGGCATCAGCTCCTGCACCAGCGATACCGGCCAGCACTCGAGCGCCTCGGGCATGACCGTATGGTTGGTGTAAGCGACCGACTGGCTGGTGATGTTCCACGCCTGCTCCCAGCTCATGTCGTTTTCATCCATCAGGATGCGCATGAGCTCGGGGATAACCAGGGTCGGATGGGTGTCGTTGATATGCAGCACATGCTTGTGGGCGAAGTTGTCCAGCGTGCCGTACTTGGCTTTGTGCTTGGCGCAGATATCCTGGATAGTTGCGGACACAAGGAAGTACTGCTGCTTGAGGCGCAGGGACTGGCCCTCACGGTGGTTATCCTCCGGGTACAGGACCATGGAAATGGTCTCCGCCATGGCGTGCTTTTCAACCGCCTTGAGGTATTCGCCTGACGAGAACAGCTTCATATCCAGCGCGATCGGGCTCTTGGCCTCCCACAGGCGCAGGTTGGCAATGTTGTTGGTATCATAGCCCGAAATCGGCATATCATACGGCACCGCAAGGACTGGTGTGTAATCCTTGTATTCGACGCCCAGCTTGCCGCTTTCGTCAAAGTGCGTGTCAACTGTGTCGCCGATCCGGACTTCGCGGGTATCATCCATCGCAGGAATCTGCCATACGTCGCCCGAGGCGAGCCAGGAATCCGGCAGCTCAACCTGCTGGCCGTTTTCGATCTTCTGCTTGAAGATGCCTTGTTCATAGCGGATAGAATAGCCCGTGCCGCGCACGCCCGTGGTGGCCATGCCGTCCATATAGCAGGCCGCCAGACGGCCGAGGCCGCCGTTGCCGAGGCCGGGGTCGGCCTCTTCCTCGAAAATGTCCGCCATCTCGTAGCCCATATCCTTGAGGGCTGCGGTCAGTTCGTCCAAAATGCCGAGGTTATAAGCGTTGTTGCGCAGGCTGCGGCCAACCAGAAATTCCATGCACAGATAGTGCACCTGCCGCTCCCCGTATTTTTCCACCTCATTCTGGGTCTCAATCATGTGCTCGGTGAGCGCATCGCGCACGACGAGCGCGCAGGCTTCATAGATCTGCTCCTTGGAGGCATCCTCGACCTCACGGCCGAAGTGCCGCTGCAGCTTGCCTGCAATCGCTTCCTTCAGCGCAGTTTTTGTGTACTGATTCTTTGGCATGGTATTTCTTGTCTCCTCACATAATTTGCTTAACGAGATCTGTCCTTACCAGCCCAGGGCGGAATGATAGACCTCAATATATTTGTCAGCCGAGCTGCCCCAGCTGAAGTCGCTCTGCATCCCCTGCACCATCAGCTTTTTCCATGCGGGCTTATTGTAGCGGAACACACCGCAGGCTTCGCGGATGACGTGCAGCATATCATGCGCAGTGTGGGTGGCGAAGGTGCAGCCGTTGCCCGTGCCCGCGTAGTCGACAAACGCCTGGACGGTGTCCTTCAGGCCGCCGGTCTCGCGTACGATCGGGATGGTGCCGTAGCGCAGCGCGATCATCTGGGCAAGGCCGCAGGGCTCGAACTTGGACGGCATCAGGAACATGTCGCAGCCCGCATAGATGCGGTTGGCAAGATCGCCCGAGAACATGATGGACGCCGAAATATTGTTCGGATAGCGGCGCTTTGCTTCGAGGAACATCTGTTCATAGCGCCAGTCGCCCTTGCCGAGCACGATCAGGCGCAGGTCATCGGACAGGATGTCGTGCAGCACGGCTTCGATCAGGTCGAGGCCCTTCTGGTCGACAAAACGGGTGACCATGCCGATGACCGGCGTATTCTCGTCCCCCTCGATGCCGCAGAGCTTGAGCAGCTCCAGTTTGTTGACCTTTTTATCCTCCGGGTTTTTCGGCCCGTAGTTTTTGAAAATCTTGGGGTCGGTCTCCGGGTTGAAGGCGTCCATATCAATGCCGTTGAGGATGCCGTGCAGCTTATAGCTGTTCATGCGCAGCACGCTGTCCAGCCGGTAGCCGTAGT
>CALVLC010000125.1 GCA_944336335.1 uncultured Bacilli bacterium
CGGATGATGCTTATAAATGCCGTTTTACAGCCATTCATTTGGAGGATAGTTCTCGTTATTATTGTGATTTCTCGTTGAGGGTGGTAACACCTTATGACAAAGGGTTAATGGTATTGTCTGAACAGGAAGGTAAAGCAATGCTTTCCTTCCTTGCTGATAACGAAGAAGGGGATAACTTCGATAAGTGGGTGTATTATAAGGAGAATGGTGATTATTTAGAAGGGGCCCCCTTATCTCTTGAACAACCTGACTATGCTTATAATAGTGAGCTTTTTGTGACAACTTCTGAGGGTGTTTACCGTCTAGATAAAAATATACTGAAATTATTAAAACTGTATAATGGCGAAACTATGTTAGTGAAACAATCTGATTTTTCGATAAAATCTTGTTCGTTTATGGATATTACCGCTTGGGAACCTTGGGGGGCTGTCATTGATTCTAAAGGTGTACCTTATATCTTTAGGGAGCGTAATGATTATTGGGCATCCCCTTCTCCTAATCCAATCCCTGTTTATGATGATACAGATGTTTTAATTAATTATGAGTTAGATGAACAATTTATTCTGACTGTTATCGGTTATGGTTCTACCGGTCGTTTTTTGGGTTATGATAATTTGGAGGGACGCTTTTTGTATTTTCGGAAGCAATCATCTCCTGATCCGGAGCAATTTAATCGTGTTACTATTCGTACTCCGACTATTGGAATCCCTGCTTTGGCTATAGGTATGTTTGCTTATGAGGAGTATGCTTCTTTCTTTTATGATCCAGAAACCGGTGTTGCTAAAGTTGTGCCAACCCATGATGCAACTTTTTCGAATGTCAAAGAAGAAAACGTTATTACTTTAGAGAATCACGATTTTACTCCTAAAACAATATTAAGGTTTTGTGATGCAACAGAAAGGGCTATTTATTCTTCAGGTAGTACCATTCGTCAGATAAGGATGCGGAATGTGGCTGGCGGTTCTACACTTTTGTCTGATAAATTACCGACAGATGCAGAGATAACTTGTTTGAAACTATCTGTAGATAAAAAAAGACTTTATGTAGGGGTGTCGCTTGATAATGAAGATGAGTTTAAGGGAAATCTCTATGTATTGGATGCTGTTTCAGGTAATATTATAAATACCTATTCTGCTGTTGGCGGAAAAATTGTTGATGTAATTGAGAAGTTTTAATTATAGTATAAATGGAATGGCATCCTGTATTGGGGATGCCATTATAAAAATGTTGATTTATGAAAAATATTTTATTGATTTTATTGTCGTTGTATTGTTTGGCTGGAATGGCACAAACTCAGGAACCTTTAAAAGCCGGGATGGCAGCACCTGATTTTAGTTATCAAGATGTAAATGGGAAAGTAGTGAATTTGAAAGATTTGCGTGGCAAGTATGTTTATATTGATATATGGGCTACATGGTGCACGCCTTGTCGTGGAGAATTGCCTTTTTTGCAGAAATTGAAGCAAAAAATGTCTGGTAAGAATATCGTTTTTGTTTGCATTTCATGTGATAAGGATGTGGAGGCATGGAAAAAGATGGTAAAAGAATATGAGTTGACAGGCATACAGTTAAATACAGGTGGGGACAAGAATTTTATGAAAGCCTTTGGTGTTCGCGGAATTCCTCGTTTTATATTGCTTGATCCTGATGGTAAAATTATTCATGCAGAAATGACTCGTCCTTCTCAAGAGGAAACGTTGGAATCATTAATGGAATTAGAGGGTATTTAAATATGAAACTATTGTTTTTTATACTCTTCCTTTCTTTTTGTTATGCATGTAAAGGAAAAGATGAAGGGTTTGTTGTGAGAGGTGAGATAGAAGGTTATGAAGGGACAAAATTGTATGTAAGGGAAATGACTCCGGATAATACAGCATGGATGAATGATACATTAGATGTTGTTGATGGAAAATTCTGTTACCGTGGGAAGCTACAGAGCCCTTGTTTGGTCTATTTTGTCCCTGAAAACTTTCGAGGACGTTATGAATTATTTTTAGATAATTCTGATGTGGAATTAAAGGTAAGCGCCAATGACTTTGGTAAGATGGAAGTGAAAGGTTGTAGGGTGCATGATGAATACATGCAAATCAAACAGAAATCATCTAATATGTTAAATGCTTATAATCAGTATAGGAGTCGTAAGTCCAAGGCCTTGAAAAATAATCAATCGTTGTATCAAGAATTAGAAGATTCAACGAGAATATGGGCAAAATGTTTGTTGGACTTTTTATGTGCACAACCCAACTATGAGCAGAGCGTGGTATTGCCTTATTTTGCCAATGAATGGCTTGGAGGAGAAGCGTTGCAAGAGTTAGAGATTTATTTGTCGGATTTGGATTCAGTGGCGTTTTCCAGTCTTTATGCGCAATATGATAACTGTATTATTCAGCAAGCCAAGAGTGTGTTACCCGGGAGGGACGCTTTTGATTTTCAATTACAAGATACTTTAGGAAAGACTTATCAACTTTCTGATTATAGGGGGAAATATGTTTTGCTTGAATTTAGTGCATCTTGGTGTGGTTGGTGTAAATTGGAAATACCTTTTTTGAAGCGTGTGTATGAATTATCAGCAGGAAAGAATTTTGTGATGTTTACTATTAATATGGACACAGAAAGGAGTTTATGGATAAATGAAGTTCTAAAAGAAAATTTGCCTTGGACTGTACTTTCTGACCTACAAGGATTTGAAGGGGAAGTGGCTCGACATTATAATGTAACAGGTATTCCCGTTATTTTCTTGATAGATCCAGAAGGTAAGATTGTGACTAATCAGTTGCGTGGGGAGAAAATGATAGAATATATCAAAAAGCTTTTGCTTTAAAAGAATGGATTGTTTCTTGTTTGATAAAGGTTTATAAAAATAACGGCAGCGAAACCGCTGCCGTTATTTTTGTTTTTAGGGCGGTTGTTATTTTACCGCAACTACTTCGATTTCAATCATGGCACCCATCGGCAGGTCTTTTACTGCAAAGGCTGCACGTGCAGGACATTCTGAAGTGAAGTATTTGGCATATACTTCGTTCATGGCTGCAAAGTTGGCAATGTCGCTTAATAAACAGGTGGTTTTTACAACGTTGCTGTAGTTCATTCCGGCTTCTTCGAGGATGTAGCCGATGTTTTTCAGGGATTGTTCCGTTTGTGCCTGAATGCCACCTTCTACGATTTTACCGGTATTTACAT
>CALVLC010000126.1 GCA_944336335.1 uncultured Bacilli bacterium
GGAGACTCACTTCTTCAGGATGGCGGCTCCGCTGCATTCATTATCTGTCTGGAACGATGATTTCCCCTTTCCGGACAGGTGATTTCCAAAACACCGGACAGGCGCTTTCAGCGCACCGGTATATCCAGATTTTCAGCTTCATCTTTTGCGATTGTCCTTTTTAGAGGTTCGAGGGGGGTGGGGGATTTCTTAAATAAATTGGCAAAATAGAGAAACATTATAGCGAAATAATCATTTAGCAAAATGGAGGAAATATAAAGATGGGGATAGTGGCAATTCGTTATTATAATGTATGGTTTTATTTGTATTTGGAATCAGAATTAGACACGGTGAAATTTTTATATTTATCGAAACGTATAGATGCAGGTGAAAGTTATAGAATGACAGATATACACAGGTGGTGCGCGGTACAAAAAATAAAATATAAAACAAAGTTTGTGTATAGAAAGGATTTTCCGGTAAAGGCAAATTTGTGGAATTTTTATTCTTACATACGTTCGAAAATTGAAAATTGTATATCTCGAAGAACACTATAGTTTTTGGCGTAATTACAAATTTAGCAAAAGAAGAAACAGGTGCAGCAAGGTTGACTGCACCTGTTTCTTTCAAAAGGTTATTATATCGTTGATTTCTTGCATTATTTCGATTGTAGCAATCATAGAAGAAATAAGCTTTTTATATGTGAAAAGATCACTTTCGGTAATTGGCTTTCCCTTTCGGTCTTTAAGCCATTTGTCTGCTGGGCGATACCCTCCCATTTGATAGTTTTTTACGCCTTCAAATGCAGGAATACTATATTGATTATTCAATAGAATATCACTTCCTGAAAATTTGTAATTTTTCAGTTCCGGAATAATGATATTGCTTTTTTCTTCCCTATAAAAGGAATCTGGAAGGTGTAGTTTGAATAATTTGGTTCCTTTTTCTACTAATGCCCAAAATACGTCCTGCGAGGTAGGATATGGTATACTTGGAAAATCATATTTTAATTGATCATTATATTTTACCCTATATGATTCGTTATGGAGAATCGCATATATATATGCCATCAAATCTTCTCCAGAGAAAGTACCTGTATCTTTCGTTGCAGCTAGCTTTAGATGAAGCGCATCTTCAATTTTTGTGATTATTTCAAAATTGAAATTATATTGTTTTTGTTCCATTACACCTTCTCCAGAATAAAGATAAAGCGGGAATATATATGTACCGCCTCGATTACTATATAGAAATCGTTCATCTATAGCAAGATTAGTTGCAAAAACATGATTGTAGGTTATATCCTGGAAAAATTGTTTCATCAAACATAAGCATAAATTATCATGACCTATAACATGATTCATAGTGTCTCTTCTTGGGTATGCTATTAAACCTTTGGTAACTCCACTGTATCTGATGTACCTAACATCAAAAGGTCTGTAATAGTAAGGAATAATTACACCTGGATTCTCTTTGATATCTTTTTGAGCAAGGGCAAAACTCCAATCGCGGCCATCTTTTTTTGTAGGGTATTTCTTTTTTATCGTTTCAATATCATTTGAGAGAAAAAGATTGACAATTCGATTTGCTTCGCTTTGGCTGGTGCAAACGGAGATTTCGTCACACTTTGTTTGTATTCCTGAGTTAAAAACTGTAAACAAATCGGAAACCTTAAATCCTGCATCGTAGGAAGCTTTGAGTTCATATTTGTATGGAATAAATAGATATTCTGGTTTTTGCGGAGTTAGATCCTTCCAGTCTATGTCTGAAATTGTATGGGTGGAAAGAAAGTCATATTTATCGTATCTCAAACCCATAATATCTATCTGCTTAACAAAGCGTTTTAAGCCTTTCTTTTTGACAAAAATGCCGATAGAAACACCCTGAGTTATATCAAATACATTTTCGTCTTTGCCACCATTAGAGGTTTTCTCCTGTTTCATAACATTTCCATGAAGGTCAATAACATATATCTGCTCAAACGTTCCCATAAGGCTTTCACGAATTCTTCGATGCGAAACACCATCAATATAAGAATTATTAGTTATGTAGGCAAGGATGCCGGAGGATGATTTCTCTATTATTGTTTGTGCATATTTTATGAATTTTATGTAATCATCATCCAAATTTAGCTTTCTTTCAGTTAGGCCTTGCTTGTAATCAGCAAGCAACTCTAGAATCCAGGGGCTTTTATTGCTTGAGCTTACATTGTAAGGCGGATTACCAATAACGATATTGATTCCGGTATTTTTCTTCACAACATTAGCAGAAACAGA
Organism: uncultured Bacilli bacterium; assembly: GCA_944336335.1. Classification (GTDB taxonomy): domain Bacteria; phylum Bacillota_I; class Bacilli_A; order RFN20; family CAG-826; genus Onthovivens. Next base: position 2,253 of record CALVLC010000126.1, read on the forward strand.
TTCGAAGGCTAACGGATCATCGAAAAGTGTCAGTTGTGCTTCGGAATTTCCGGGCTTTTCTAGGGTGTTGGTTAGAAATACCTGCAGACGTTCATTGCTATCAAACAAATACCCGGTATCCTTCAAAACCATAGCTAATTTCATATGTGCTACAGCGTAAGGAGCCATCATTAGTTCGAACCCATTTAAGCGAGGCAAAAGATGTTCTGGCACATATTGATTCCACTCAGCTTGAATGCGTTCCCTTGGCATTCCCTTCCTGGAAGTACAGAAATTGGAGTATATTTGCAAAATGGTTTGTCGTAGAAACGTTCCAGTTCCTGTTGCAGGGTCAAGAATTTGAATTGCAGGAACTTCCATCTCATCCTCGACCATAGTCTTAAAATAGCCGTCTATGCGCTTTTTGCTTTCACGTTTATATTTAATTTTCTTGGTAGCAGTGGAAGCAAGACCATCCTGAATACCAAATTCGTGCTTCAAAATATCATCTACAGCACGCACTATGAAGTTTACTACTGGTTGTGGGGTATAATAAACCCCTCGCTGTACACGTTGCGTTTTATCATACTCAGACAGGAATTCTTCGTAAAAATGGATTACAGGATCTTCACGACCACCACCAGTCTGTCTGTTAAAATCAGTGATGATTGAGTCTGTTTTAGTATGTAGAAGCAGATCCACGATATTTCCAACTTCCAGTTCGTCAAAGGAAAGTTTGCTTTTGG
>CALVLC010000127.1 GCA_944336335.1 uncultured Bacilli bacterium
GAAGATCTTCGATCTTACTCAAATAACAAAAAAAGAATAGATAGTTATAGAAAGTTTCAAGAAAAGAACATGCATATTACTAAAGACGTTTTTAATTCTAATGAGGAAATGAAAACGATCTGCAATCAATATGATGCTTTTATTTGCGGCAGTGATCAAATCTGGAATACTGGGTGTACAAAAGGTGTAAAAAAGCCATACTATTTAGATTTTGCAAAGGATAGCAATGCATTTACTATGTCTTATGCTCCTAGTATAGCCCATGATTCAATTGAACGTGAATATCAAGAAGATTTTGCTAAGGCTGTTAATGCAATCCAGGTTATCTCTATTCGTGAAGAGACAGGAAAACAAATTATTAGGCAATTAACAGGGAGAGAAGCTAAAGTAGTATTGGATCCGACATTACTATTAGATAAAGAAGATTATGATATTCTCAAAGAGCCAATAGAAACTCCAAAGAAATATGTGTATGTTTATTGCCTAGAATATAACAAAGAAATCTATGACTATGCTTATCAACTTGCCAAGGATAAAGGTATTGATTTGGTATATTTTAGGAAATTTAATATTAACAAATTTAAAGGATGTATGAATTCTTTCCCTTATGGTCCGGGAGAATTTTTATCATTGATTCAAAACGCTGAATATATTGTTACGAATTCATTTCATGCAACCGTATTTTCAATATTGTTTGAAAGAAAGTTCGTAACTTTTACCACAAAACGCACCTCATCCAGATTGGTTGACTTCTTAAATACAATAGGTCTTGGAGATAGAATAAAATCTAATTTAAAAGATATATCAAAAACTATTGATTATAAACAAGTAAAATCTAAACTAGATGAGCTTAAAAGAGATTCTCAGGAGTTTTTACTAGATTCTTTAAGAAAAAATGTAGGAGAGTGAGTACAAAATGATTTGTCCTGCAGAAAAGTGTACAGGGTGTTTTGCTTGCGTCAATATATGTCCTAAGAACTGTATTCAAATGAAAGAAGATCACTTTGGCTATGTTTATCCCGAAGTAGATCAAGATCTTTGTATACATTGTAACTTATGTGATAAAGTATGCCCTTCAAATCATCCAATACAAGCGAATCAACCAATGAATGCATATGCATCTTGGGTTTTAGATCAAGAACAACGAGAGTTATCAACATCTGGCGGGTTAGCAACATTAGTGTCTAAATTTATTATAGAGAATAGAGGCATAGTTTTTGGCGCAGCATATCAAGATAAAGAAATTCAACATATAAGGATTGATGATGTAAAAGATTTGGATAAAATCAGAGGCTCAAAATATGTACATTCTTATTTGAAATTTGCATATAGGGAAATTAAAAATTATTTGAAACAAGATAAGAAGGTTTTATTTATCGGTACTCCTTGTCAAGTGGCAGGATTAAAATCCTTCTTGGGAAAAGAAGAAAGTAATCTATATACAATTGATATCGTTTGTCATGGAGTGCCGTCCCAGAAATTATTAAAAGAAGAGTTAAAAGATTTCGAACCGTATGATAAAGTTCTATTTAGAGATCAGAATGGATTTAATTTAACGGTTTTTAATAAGGGAGTTATTATAAAATCTATTCCTTCTTATAAATCATTATATTATCAGGCGTTTTTAGATTCTTTAACGTATCGTGAGAATTGTTATACTTGTCCATATGCCAATTCTCAACGATTAGGAGATTTAACTTTAGGTGATTTCTGGGGATTAGGGGATTTAAAAAGTGAAAAAAAAGATGAAGATAAAGGAATTTCTTTGGTTTTGGTTAATACAGAAAAAGGAACAACATTACTCCATTCTGTTGATTCTAAACTTTTTTTAGAAGAAAGGTCTATAAACGAAGCTATTGCAGGGAATTCTCAATTACGTCATTCTTCTAAGGTACATAAAAATAGAGATGTTTTTTTGGGGCAATATTTAAAGATTGGATATAGAGGAGCTTTGGAAGAAGCTTTAGAATATAATTCGGTAAAAAACAGACTCAAACGAATAATTAGTAGTAATTCTTTATTAATGGGTTTGATTAAAAGAATTAAAAATAGTTGATTGGTAGTACTGAAGGGGGATTATTTTTGATTAGTAAATGGTTACTCAGGGAAAAAAGAAGAAATGTTATCCTCCGAAGAGGAACGATTTGGAATCTCTATTCGAGTATTTTAAATTCTGGAATGACGGCTTTGATAATTTTCTTTATCACTTTATTTGGCTCTAATCCTTCGATTGGCTATTTTTCTTTAGCTACAGGAATTGCTTACCAATGTCAAGCAATTGGGAATTTCGGCATGCGTAATATACAAGCATCGGATGTAAAAAATGAATTCTCGTTTTTTGATTATTTAAATGCTCGATTTTTACCTGTGATCTTGATGTATGTCGTTCTTTGTTTTTATGCATTTCAGTCGGATTATACATTAGAAAAATCTATGATCATATTAACTTATGGGATTTATAGAAGCATTGATGCTTTAGAAGATGTATTCCATGGAGAGTTTCAAAGAAACGATAGGTTTGATATAGGAGTGATTTTTCAATCTATACGGTTTACAGTATCTTTGGTTGTTTTAGCTCTTGTAATGTTTGTTACACATAATTTAATCTTGTCGTTTATTTCGGCCTCTATAATATCTATATTTTTATTTTTAGTTCAGAATAGTCGACTAATCCATTATTTTGTAAAGGAAAAATATTCCTTTAATCCAGCATCATGGAAAATGGTTTTTAAAATGTGTCTTCCAATTTGTATTAGTGGCTTTATTGCTATGTATATTGTGAATGCATCTAAATATGCCATAGATAATTATTTAAGCAATGATATACAAGTGTATTATGGAATATTGGTTTTACCAGTTACTTTGATAAGTATTTTAAGCACTGTCATCTATCGCCCCCATATTACATATATATCGAAAGCATGGTATAAAAAAGATTTCAAAACTTTTAAGAAAATAATATTAAAACAGTTAGGTATTATTAGTGGGTTAACAATTTTAATCATGATAGGCGGGTATCTTTTAGGCCTATCAATTCTTGGATGGATATATCAAATTGATTTAACTCCATTTATGTTGGATTTTATGTTACTACTGCTTGGAGGCGGCATATATGCCGTTAGTCAATTAATTGGAATAGTAGTGACGATTTTAC
>CALVLC010000128.1 GCA_944336335.1 uncultured Bacilli bacterium
TAGAAGGTATATTCCTTACTGAAGGTAAAGATTATACTGTAAACTACAATGATGCTGGTGGAGGAAGAAATGGAACAGTTACTCTCTTAACGTACGATTATAAACCAATGAAAGGTCAGAGAGTAAATTATACTTTCTATTGGGATTATGAAGCAGAATATTATGCTATGATAGATCAACAACAAATTCCAATAGAACGTAAAGGACAGAATACATTTACATTAGCATTCCCATTCTTCCCATATATACAAACTGGAAATTCTTATATAGTAATGAGTGGATCTACTATAGTAACTCCTGATAGAATATCATGGGTAGATCAATTCAATATAAAGATAGATGGATTAGATCCAGAAGAACCTGGTGGATATATTACAGTCTTATATATCTACAATAACTACTATATCATGGATCATGAAGAAGATCTTATTGTAGAATGGATAGATGCACCAGTATTATCAGATCAACCATATGTAGAAGTACCAGTACCATTCGAGAATTATATAGAGAATGATTGGCCTTACTTTGTTACATATGGAGATAGACAATGGTTATCTGAAGATAAGTATGAAATATATGATTCATCTTGGTATACTGATCCAGTTACTGACAAGGGTAAATATGGTACTAGTATTACATTCACTTTCATATATCTTAAGAGAGAACCATGGGTTGTAGAAGTAACAGAAGAAGATTATAAGAAAGACATGGATCTATATTTCTCAAAAATACCATTAGAAGATCTATATTCTACTCAGTATATGAAAGATCCTACTAATTGGAAAGGTTATGAGTCTATAACTCTCCAAGATGGATGGTGGGATGGATTATACTATAAACAAAATAATCATGAACAAGTAATAGACGATATATATCATGAGAAATGGAATTATGCTAGATCTAAGTACTATGGTATATTCAGAGAAATGGATATAGTAAAGTATTCTTCTATGATATCATACTTCTACAGTATGTTATATGATGATGTATTCCTTGAAGAAGAATTAAAGATATTAATTCCTTCATTGTCTCCATATCATAAATTCCGTTTAGCAGATCTATTTATCTATATGACTTGCTTAACGTATATATTCAATGAGATGGAAGACTTTGTATTAGATCAACCTGATAAGATTATGATGGTACAAGGATTTAACTTCAAAGCATCTATGACTGCATTGAAGAAATATCTTAGATATCATCATGAAGAACAGAAGAAGTTCGATATATGGAATTTCATTATTCCTACAGAACAGATTCCAGATTTAGAAGAATTCATGAATATACTTAATACAAACTGGAATGTTAGACAAAATCTAGTACAAGAGATGATAGACTCTGAAGATTATAGAGAATATCATATATGGAAGCATATATATGATGCTCTAATGGTATGGAAATTAAACTTTAAATTCTTTACTTTAGAGAATGGTAAAGTTGCTACTACATATACAGAGTTTTTGAAAGAAAAGGATAGTGTATTATATAACTCATTGCAAGAGATTAAAGCAATGGGTAATTATGAAGAACAACAAGACTATATCGTTCAGATAGTAGATGATATAGTATACGTATTGGATGAATTCATCAATGGAGAATGGAAATATGTATTTGATAGATTTCCTGGTCAATCTCCTGATGATGCATTGAAATACATTCTTCTTGTAATTAGCTTCTTTAAATCGTATAAAATAGTATTTCTTTCTAAAGGTCTTCAAATAGAAATAGGTGGTAATGGAAAACCAGATGAAGATTCATTTATGAAAGGAATGGATTTATGTAGAATAAGAAAAACTGATAATATAGTTACTTACTATCCTATAGTAGAAGCATTTCAAACTACTAAGCATTTTAATATAAAAGAAGTATTTACAGACTGTTCATGTGATTCTTGGATGAGAGAAGATTTCACTCTAATAGTACATTCTAAAAATAAAATAATTAAAGATATAGAATCTAGTTTATATTTAGAATCAATCTCATTTAGTAATAATATATTAGATGGAAAATTACAATTAGTTCCTACAGAATTTTCTAAAGATATAATAGAATCTGAAACTAAAGTTGATAAACAAGAATTTGAATATAATTTATTCTCTAATAATATTATATCTTTCGATTACAATAAAGAAGATTCTAATACAGATATAGATTCTGATATTGAAATAAATAAAGAATTGTTTAATAAAGATATTTTATCTAATAATGAATTTACTTATGAAAAAGAATATATTAATTATGATTTAGATTCTTTATTAGATCTTGTAGTATCTATTCCTGATGAAAATGATACTAATTATATAATTGATTCTGATCTCAATGTAGATAAATTGTATCCTACTGAAGATGAATTAGATAAATATACTATCAATACAGAATTACTCTATGAAAAAGAAGAAATAGAACCTAATAAAAATAATACTATTGATGGTATTGTTAATATTAATAAAGAATATGTATCATTAGATGATACTAATTATATGATAGAAGGTACTGTAGAAGCTAAAACTTATCCTATAGATTTTGATGATGATTCATTATATATCATAAAAGGTACTGTTAACATAGATAAATTATATCCTACTGAAGAAGAATTAGAATCTGATTATACTATTAATAGTGAAATAGAATATAGAGAATTATTCATCAATTCTGATATTGATTCTGATCTCGATGTAGATAAATTATATCCTACTGAAGAAGAATTAGAATCTAATTATACTATTAATACAGAATTACTCTATGAAAAAGAAGAAATAGAACCTAATAAAAATAATACTATTGATGGTATTGTTAATATTAATAAAGAATTCATTTCTGAAGATATATTAGATAGAGATTATACTATTAATGGTGATCTTAATATAGATAAAGAAATTTATAATATAGATATTGATTCTGATTTCAATGTAGATAAATTATATCCTACTGAAGAAGAATTAGATGAAGATTATACTATCAATGGCGAAGTATCTAATAATAATATATCAATTGATCTTAATGATCCTAGATATAATATTGATGGTATTGTCAATATAGATAAAGAAGAATTAACAGAAGAAGAATTAAATGATCATTATACTATTACTGGTGATCTTAACGTAGATAAATCAGAAGTAAATATTAATGATAATAATTATATTATATCTGGTAATGTAGATAATAATGAAAATATATTGATTTTAGATATTGATTCTGAATTAGATATAGAAATGAATAATAATAATTCCGATATTGATTCTGATCTTAATATATTTAATCAAATTTACTATACAGATATTGATTCTGATCTCAATATTAATAAAGAATATGTATCTGAAGATATATTAAATAAAGACTACACTATTACTGGTGATCTTAATGTAGATAAATCAGAAGTAGATATTGATGATGATAATTATATTATCAATAGTGATCTTAATGTAGATAAAGAATATGTATCTGAAGATATATTAGATAAAGATTATACTATTACTGGTGAAGTAGAAATTGATAATTCTGTAGTAGATATGGATGGATATAGTATTGATGGTAATGTTACATTAATACCTTATTCAGTAGATCCTACTGATAATAATTATATTATTGATTCTAAATTTGATTTAGTATTTACAGAAGTAGATATTAATGATGATAATTATATTATATCTGGTAATGTAGATATTGGCGGAACAGAAATAGATAATGGATATTCTATTGATGGTATTGTTAATATTAATAAAGAATTTATCTCTGAAAATATATTAGATAGAGATTGTACTATTACTGGAGAACTTAATATAGATAAAGAAGAATTAAATGATCATTATACTATTACTGGCGATCTTAATGTAGATAAATCAGAAATAGATATTAATGATAATAATTATATTATATCTGGTAATGTAACTCCTGATCTTATTCCTGTAAATCCTGATGAAGGATATGAAATTGATTCTATCCTTAATATGAATAGAATTTATATTAATAACTTTATTGAATCTAATACTAATATAGAAAACAATAAAGTTGATGATACTTCTGATAATTATAATATTGCATCTAATTTAGAAATATTAAAAGAAGAATATCATAAAGATATTGATTCTAATATAAATATTGGAATAAATCAAGTAAAAACAGATATTAATATCAATTTCAACGTAAATAAATTAGATTATAATGAAGATATTGATTCTGATGTAAATATCAATAATAATATATTAAATAAAGATATTTTAATTAATTTCGCTATAAATAAATTACAATTAGATAAAGATATAGATTCTGAATTAAATATTGATGAAAATATATATGAATCAGATATTATCAATGGAGATCTTAATATAGATAAAGAATTTACTAATGAAGATATTGATTCTGATGTAAATATCGGTAATAATAGAATTGATAAAGATATAGATGGTATCTTGAATATCGATAAAGAATCTATCTATGAAGATCTTGATATCGTATTCAATATTGGTAAACTTCCATATGAAGAAGATATTGATGCTGACTTGAATATAGATAAAGAATACTTCAATACTGATATTAATGGATCTACTGAACCTGAAGAAGATTCTGATAAGGATGATATTGAAGGTAATGTATCTATAGGTAAAGAAGAATTTACTACAGATATTAATGGATCTCTTGTAGTATCCAATAGTGAAGATGATACTGATCTTGATGGTTCTCTCGTAGTTAATAAGAAAGACTTCAGTACAGATATAGACTGCACATTAGACTATATCGTTGCTAAATACATTAAACAGAATGTATTGAAAGGTTATGAATTCGTCAACACTAATGGGGGAGGAGTACAACTAAATAGTGACTTAATTACTGGTGACTTAAGACTCTTAATGTACCGATATCAATTAGGTTTCTATGGACACCCTTGTGACCTTAGTGAAGATGATGGATGGTTTGATGCTGCTAATGCTAATAATTATTATATAGAATCTGAAGCTCCTGATGAATGGACTTTAACATTTAACTCTTCTTCTGATGCTCAACCAGATACTATGTATGAATCTTATACATATTATACTCAACCGTTGAGATTAATTGAACCTATAGAAAATGGTAGATTCTATATGGAAATAGATATTATAGATGATAATACAGATCTCTTCAATCAGAATATTGAAAATGATGATTGGGATGATAAATATACTCTAGATATTTGTATCGGTGAATTTGATATTGAAGATATTAATGGATTTAAACATATTAATTCTATCTTTAATGGTGTAGAAGTATATACAGGTAGAGTAGGAGTCGGAAATGCATATATAGGCTCTATTTATACTCTTACTATAGACTCTGGAGATTTAGATATAAATATAGATAATATAGATGATTTCAGATTTAATGATAATCCTACAAGTGATAATATCAAGTATACTATTGGTATTGGTATTACTGAAGATTATTATTCCATATTCTCTGATAGTAGTGGTATATGGACAGAATATCCATCCAGAACAAATAAAAATATTCAGTTATCTCAGATTGATAATTCTAGAATTGGTATTGTATTATACTCTGAAACTATGGATACTAATGGAATCAAAGAATATTTAGATCATCTGAAAGTAGTAGTAAGATTCAAGAATTTTGTACATCAAGATTCAGCAGACTCAATCATAGGGGATTAATGAAGTAAATAACGACATTAACTGCACTCTTAAACTTGAAAAGTTACAATAAGTGCCAAACCTGAAAGTAATTATACTGTATCTTTAGATACAGAATTTATAATTAAATTAAAAATCAATTAAAATAAAGAGTGAAAGGAGCGATGATTTTAATGCCCGAAAATGCCAACATTAATGGTCAATTAATTATGACAGAAAATAGTGGAGAACAATCATCGTTCTCCACTCCTTTCATAGAAGAATTTAATGATAAAAAATTTAGGTATTATCAATATTTTGAATTAGTTATAGTAAATAACTATGAAGAATTATCTTCCGATTCTAATTCAATAGATTTTAATGTACTAATAAAAAATAAAGATTATACTGAAATAGGAAATAAATTTACTAAAGGATTGAATTTACATTTTACAAATAATGGAGTAGAATGTGAATATACAAATTCAGAATCAGATCATTCTGATTATGGTAATATAGTAAACGAGGAGTTAATAAAAAATATAACAAAAAACAATGTATCAGTTATAAGTTTTATAGTATATCCTGAAACATTAGAAGATGATAATTTTAAAAGTACATTTTTTAATGATCAACGATGCCATGAATTATCTATTTTTATAAATGGTATAAAATTATCTAAAGAAAATTCAAATTATGGATTTAAAATACCAGATAGTTTAGTAGAAAATTATTCAATTGGTATAAATTTTAATGATAATGAAGGAAATTTCCTATATCAATGGAATTTTGATAATTCTAGATTTATTTATACTGATTTAGCATATCAATGCTATGAAGAAATAATTCAAAAATCTGTTGCAAATATAAAATATTTACCTATAGAGAATATCAATATAATTAATAACTATACTAATTATAATATTAATAAAAATAATTATTTAGTACTTCCTTATATTTATTCTAATAATATAGAAAATAATAAGTTTAGAATAGAATATGTTGTTCCTAATTTAGATAATTTAAATTTTATGATTATATTAGGAACATTTAAAGATCATGAATATATCATAAATAAAAATGATATAAATGAAAATAATATAAAAGATATATTAGAAGAAGGATTTATTTTATTATCAAATTATGAAAAAGATTCAATTTATTATTTAGATAAAGAAGGAAATATAAATGAAATAAATACAAATACTAATATAGGAAATCTAGGATTTAGAATAATAGATTATTATATTGATGAAGGAAAATTATATTCAATATATGAAAATAAAGAATTATTAGATAATCCTGAATTTGAAGAAAAAGAGTATAATAGTTCTGATATACAAACAAATGATCTTTCATTTTTAAAAAATATATCAGTATTATCAAACGAATTAAATTATTATCCTAATTTAGGTATTACTACATACTATAATATATTTAAAGGATTAGAAGATATAAGAGCAATTTATTGTTCTTCTCAAAATATGTTATGGAAATCCATGTTTTATAAGTACAGTATTTATCCATTTAATACTCCTTTATTAAACAATCCTATATTTTTACCTTATTCATTAAATCTATTTTCAGATAGATTATCAGAAACTATGAATATGTATATAGAATTTACATTTGGTAATATAGACACTGTAACTTATTATATTTATATGGGTTCTCAATATAGTATGATAAATTCAGATAATCAAGATATTGAAGAATTGGAAATAAAGAATGGATTAGTAATAAAATTTAATGAATCTTCTTATAGTTTATATACATATAAAAATGGTATAAAAAATATATTTGTTGATAATAAAAACATTAATTCAACTACTGTATTTTTTAAATATTTATGTACAGATGATTATTTTACTATAGGTATTGATGAAGATAGAAATAAAATAAGTGATAAAGATATTTTTAATAGCATATATTCTATAGCATTACATGCTAAAACTGATAATACTACAATAATAAATTATGGAAATATAACAATAAATTTTGGTCCAGATAATTTAGTATATCAAGAAGAAGTAGAGGATTTGTTAGAATTTGATAATTATGATAAATTATTTATTACAGATATTAATTCTAATATGGAATATATTAAATCTACAATTCCTGAAGATATATTAGATAGAGATTGTACTATTACTGGAGAACTTAATATAGATAAAGAAGAATTAACAGAAGAAGAATTAAATGATCATTATACTATTACTGGTGATCTTAACGTAGATAAATCAGAAATAGATATTGATGATAATAATTATATTATATCTGGTAAATTAGATATAGAGAGAGAAGAAATAGAAGATACTAGTGGATGTATTATTAGTGGTACTACTAATATTGATAAAGAATATGTATCTGAAGATATATTAGATAGAGATTATACTATCACTGGTGATCTTAACGTAGATAAATCAGAAGTAAATATTAATGATGATAATTATATTATATCTGGTAATGTAGAAATTGATGGAACAGAAATAGGAGATACTGGATATTCAATAGAAGGTATTGTCAATATAGATAAAGAAGAATTAACAGAAGAAGAATTAAATGATCATTATACTATTACTGGTGATCTTAATGTAGATAGCAATATTTTGAATAAAGATTTAATTTCTTCTATTAATATAGATAAATCTGAAATAGATATTGATGATAATAACTATATTATTTCTGGTAAATTAGATATAGATAACAGTATAATTTATGAAGATATTACTGGTAGTACTACTACATATAAACAATATGTATCTAAAGATGTATTAGATAGAGATTATACTATCACTGGTGATCTTAATATTAATAATGAAACATTTACAAAAGATCTTGATTCTGATCTCAATGTGGATAAAGAATATACATCTAGTGATATTGATTCTACATTAGAATTACAATCTATAGTATATCATAAGACTAATATAATTAAGAAACGTCAATTTATTTCTATGACAAATCTTAATAAAGATATCAATTTAGTAAGTTTAGAATTTAAAGATATTTAATTATAATAAAGAAAGGAGAATATAAGTATGGATATAAATAGTGATATTCTTGGTGGTAAATTGCTCCTATCTAATAATGATAATAATTTAAGTAATGATTATAAATTCATATCTAGTGATTATACTAACTATGATATGTATTATACATATATAGAAGCTATAGTTCCTACACAACATTTAGAAACATATTCTGAAGATGGAACAGCAACACCATTACAAATAGATATAGGAAAGAATTCTGATATTAGTTTTGAATTTTATAAAGATAAAATATCTGGATATATGATGAATTTTAATAATGAAAAAAAAGATATAAATGTTACACGTTCAGATTGTTTAGATTATTATAAAAATATGATATCTTCTAAAGATTATATAACTATAGGAATTATGATTTTACCAAGATTAAATATTGATATTGATCATATAGATGAGAATAATAAAGAAACTAATTCTATATTATTAGTTATAAATGGGATGCAAATGCTATTTAAATATGATATAGATGATAGAATTCAAGTTTTAAGTATTAGAAAATTTTATAATGATTCAGATAATTATTCAGAATTGTTTAAAATTCCTCGAATTCCTAATAAATGCTATGTAATATGGAATACTGAATATGAAAGATTTATGTATAAAAATCTTGCAAATATGTGTTATTTAGAAGATCAAAAAGGTATTGTCAATTCAAATGATATTAAAAAAGATTTCTTATCTACGACAGATTCTGATATAATACATTCAAATAGAATGTACATGAGTAGATTATATAAGTTTTTTGGAAGTTGGCAAAATCTATATTTATCTGAAGATTTTTTAAATGATAATTCAAAACCAATAAAATTATATTTAGAACTAAAAGCTTCTGCATATGAAATATATGAATGTATGGATTTTGGAGATTATGATTTAAATATGAGTTTAGCCAAATTTAAAGAAGATTTAAATATATTTGATATGCTATATTTACATGCTTTTAGTTCATTAGGACCTGAAGAATTTGGAATAGATGATTATAATAATCAACAGTCATATCAAGATTATTGGTTTAATATAGTTGGAAATAAAGAAAATTTAAATTGTGATAATGGCGGATGGCAAGGAGATATTGGAGATAATTATAACTATGCTGTTTATATGATAGCATTAGATGAGAGTACAAATAGATTACATGAATATTTTGGGTGTATTGAAAATATAACAGATGATAGTTATGAAAATCCTATAACTTTTAAAGATATAGGAGAAATAGATGTAGAACCTGGTTATTATTTCCCATTTGTTGATTTAAGTTCTAATGCATATTATATATATAAAGATTCATTAAATTTTGGAGAATCAAAATTTCATATAATTCCAGATATGTATTCTACTGATAGTACACAATATAAGCAATTATATAGATCTATAGAAAATAGTAATTGGAAGAGTTTATGGAAGTATAAAAGAACATTGCAATTTACTACATTTTTACAAGATAATCCAGTTATATTCCCATTAGATTTAATAAAAGATTCTAGTAGTAATTTCTTCTTAGAAATAATAACTACTAGAAATAATAATTCATTATTAGAATTTGCACTAGGATCTGGAATAGAATTTTATAATAAAAATGATAATTATTTGATGAAAATTATTACAAAAGGTATATTTCATTGTGAATATGCTGATGATACAGAATATCTTAGTAATGGTAGTGGAAGTAATTTACAAGTTACAGGAATAGGATATTTTGGAAATGGAATGGGAAGTTATGGTGCAACAGATAAGAATTGTGAAAAAATAGCATTTTATTATAATAAAAATGTAGATAGTCAAAATGTTCATATATTATCATTAGATGATAATACTAATGAAGTTATAGAAATATGTGCAATAGATATAACTAGTTTCTTGCCTTTAAAAAATATAATGGTACATCTAAGACCAAGAGATATAAATAATGCTACAGCAGGAACAGATTTAGGAACAATAACTATCAATTTTGGTTATGAATCTGAATATTTCCAAGATTATATAGATGAATTATTATCTGTAGATAACATAATTACCTACTATAAAGAAAATATAGTACAAAATAATCAATTTATGATTATTAATGAATAAGATTTTTAAATATATAATGAGAAAGGAGTTATTAATATATGATAAATAGTAATGTAGTTGATGGTAAATTATTATTATCTAATGAAGATAATAATTCTAAAAAATATGGATTAATGTCCGATAAATATACTAATTATGATATGTATTATACATATATGGAAGCAATTATACCAATTGATAAATTGGAATCCTATTCTGAAGATGGATCTACTACACCATTAACAATAGCATTTGGTAAAGATTCTGATGTAGAAGTAAATATATATAAAGATAATTTAGATGCATATGCTACAACTAGTGAAGGTACTAAAATACATTATAATGTATTAAAAGAAGGTGGTTATACTGTAGAAGAAGGTGATTATACTCTAGAAGAAAAATTTGATCCTGCTAATACTTTAGCAACTTATTATTCTCCTTATAATAGTGATTTAGAAAGTAAAGACTATATGGTATTTTCTATAATGATATTACCAATGTTGAATTATGATAATAGTATTGAATATTGGGGAAATATTACAAACAAAGAATCCAATTCTATATTATTTTTTATAAATGGAATACAAATTGGATTTAATAATATTGATAATCCTGGAGTATTATTTTTTTCAAGATTGCCTTTTTTAAGAATAAAACAATTTTATGATAATAAAAATGAATTTTCAGAATTGATAAAAATAATAAAAATCCCTAATAAATGCTATATAATCTTAAATACTGAATATGAAAGATTTATGTATAAAAATCTTGCTATTATGTGTAATAATGAAAATGAATTAAAAAATATAGAAGTTAAAGATATTAAAAAAGATTTTTTATCTACAACTGGACAAGAAATATTTTTAATAAGTACAACAAATAATTATGGTAGACAAGATAAATGTACTATTAATTCTTATTTACAAAATTTACAGATATCAAAAGATTTTTTAAATGATAATTCAAAACCAATAAAATTATATTTAGAATTTTTATGTAGTTATGATAGATTTTATGATTCTCAAGATTTTGGAGGAGGTACTCCTGATATATTATCAGGAATTGGATATATAAATAATAAATATAAAAATATATTTGATTGTTTGTATTGGTATTTCAGTTCTTATGATAATATAAAATTTAAATTTGATGATTATGAATTTGAAGATAAAGATTTTGCTAATAATAACTACGCACATGGTTATTATAATTATGGAATTTATTATAATTCTAATAATCCAGAAATATTTAATTTTATAGGAAATAAAATAGATTTAAAAAAATTACCTTATTATGGTACCACTACTTACGATTCAATGTTTTTTGCTTATATGATAGCAATAGATCCAAATACAAATAAATTGCATGAATACGCTTTAAAAACAAGAAATTTTGATGAAAATACATATAGTAATTATGCTACTTTTGAAGATATTGGAGAAATAAATTTATCTGAAGGAACTTATATTCCATATTTAATATGTAATTCCGTAAGTATTTTATTTACGTATAAATATATTAATTTTGGAGAATCTAAATTTCGTGTAATTCCAGATATATTTCCAGAAGGAAGCGATGGATATAAGCAATTATATAGATCAGTAGAAAATGGAAATTGGAAAAGCTTATGGAAATATAATAGAACTATACAGTTTACAACTTTCTTACAAGATAATCCAGTTATATTACCATTAGATTTAATAAGAGATAATAATGATAATTTCTTCTTAGAAATTATAACTACTAGAAATAATAATTCATTATTAGAGTTTGCACTAGGGTCTGGAATAGAATTTTATAATAAAAATGATAATGCTGTATTTAAAACCTTAACTTCAGGAATATATCATTGTGAGTATATAGATGAATCTGAATATCAAACTAACAGTAGTGGTACTGAACAAATAAATGGAATAAAATTTATTAAAACAGATTCTACTACTGGAACATTTGGGGAAAAAGAATATTCTTATTATGATAAGATAGCATTTTATTATAATAAGAATACAGATAATGAAAATATATATGTATTAAATATACAGAATGGAAATACAGTAAATCAATTAGGAAAAGTTCCTGTATCTAATTTATTACCTTTAAAAAATATAATGGTACATTTAAGACCAAATAATGCTAGTTCTGAAGCTGATACTGATCTAGGAACAATAACAATTAATTTTGGTTATAATTCTGAATATTTTCAAGAATATATAGATAATTTATTATCTTATGATAATGATAATAGTATAGATTTAGTCAAAATAAATGATCAATCTGATCTTTCATATAAATTAACAGAAAATTATGATGAGCCTTCTACATATAAAGAAATATCAGAAAAAAGCTCTAATATGTTGAAAAGCATATACACTAATTCTATTTCTATACCTTATTCATGGGAAGGAGAAATTGAATAATGGCTACTATAGATGGAATCAATCCTATAAATATAATAAATTGTTATTCTCAAATAATAGATCCTATATTAAATTCAAAAAATATGTATTATGAAATTTCTATCAAAGTTTCAGAAACTTCATCTACGCCTGATTTATTATATAAAAATGACGTATTTGTTGTTATGGGAGAATTATTAAGAGGTGATAAAACCCCTAGAAATGGTTATGGATGTAGAATAAGAAATGGAGCTACTATAAATGAAAATTATGATATATATACATGCAAATTTGATAATAATTATGGATCTACAGGATTGAGTAGTGTTACTATACCATATAATTCTTATACAACTTCTAGTATTTTATGTGCAAATTGTATTATAGGGGTTGGATGGAATTATTCTACAAAAACATTATTTTATCATTTAAATCCATTAAAATATGGAAATGAATATGGATTATCAATAACTAATGTAGAATTTCCTACAAATACTAGAATATATGTATTTGGAATAGATGTACAAAAAGAAAAAATGCAGTCATCTCCAGAAATATTACAAGTATCTATAAATATAAAAAATTTTGTATATACAGATGTGGCAAATTTATATCTGAATTCTTGAATTATACCTCTATACCATTTTGGTATAGAGGTATTTTATTTATAATCCCCAAATTTTACTCCATCCATAATCTCCCATGTACATAGTTTTTACAGTACTATCATGGAACATTTTCATACTTTTTACTTTAAGAGTTGAAGGAATTTGATAAGATGCTACACCTACATTTGCTATATCTAATTTATTAAATAAACTTCCTGCACATTTACTACATATTCCTTCTTTAGACTGGCAAAAACCACCAAATCTCATTTTTACAGTTTTACCTATATATTTATCTCTAGTATCACTATTTAATTCTACTAATCCACCAGGTTCTATTATATAACTATACATCCATCCATCTACATTATCATTTGTTAATGTGACAGTTACATATCTTTTTGTACCACAATCAGTACCTTCTGGTAGTACTCTTAGATGTTCTAATGCTTTAACGAATAATTTTTCCTGTGCTCCTCCTACTTCTGTTTTCTTAGCACGAGAATATGGACCCATTACTAGAGAATTACAGAATGTAGCATACTCATCTCTACCTACTCCATCCATTAAATTAGATTTCATTATACTAAATGCTTTATACCTAGGATCTGGTTCTTTCATAGCTCCTTGCATGATAAACATATTTTTGAAGTTATTACCCCATGAGATCTTAGCTCCACTATTTATAAGATCCATAGCAGGATCATCTTTAAGTACTTCTTCAGCAGCATTTAATAATTCCTTTTCAACTTTCTGTGCAACTACAGGATCATCTCCTTGTAGTTCTTTCTCATATTTCTTAAAGATTTCTTCTCTTTTCTTTTTTATTGTATCAGATACCGTAAGCATACCTTCACTTAATGATGCACATAGTATATTACAATATGGCTGGAATTTCTGTGTCTTTAAGATATAATGCTTCATTACATCTAATGGTACTTTATCTTCTATAACTGCATAAGTGAGATTCTTATTAATCTTCTTAAATATCTTCTT
>CALVLC010000129.1 GCA_944336335.1 uncultured Bacilli bacterium
GAGATAGAAAGATCCTATAGCAAACAATAGATAACCAAGAAATGCTAATAACCTAGTTAATGATAACTGGTCATTTTCATAAAAAAGGTCATATATGATTTTCATATTTCTTTATTCACCTCTTTCACATATGAATTTTTAATTTGATGTCTCTGAACATTCTAGTAGTGTCTCTAATGTATTATATATAATAGGAGGAATTAAATATGGATTATGTATCTTATGGTGTTATTCTTTTAATTATTATTGCAATTATTGATTGCTATAATGGATGGAAACTAGGTTCTAAAATTACAGGTAAAACAGATGATCAAATTAATGAAGAATTGAAAGATTCTGTTGCTAATTTAGATCAAACAATTACTAATGTAAAAGATAATTTAGACAACTTCAAAGAAAATATTGAAGAAATTCAAGGAGAAATTAATTCAAAAGTAGACGATATTAAAGAAATCAAAGAAAAAGTTGAAGATGTTATTGAAAGTATTAAAGAGTTTAAAGAACAATTCGATAGTATCAAAAATGAATTAGAAAGTTTAAAAGAAATTTCTAATAAATCTACTGATGAAAAAGAAGAAAAATAATATAAAATAATCATATGGGTAATAGCATAATGCTATTACCCATTACATTTTGATAATATTAATATTGGAAAGGAGGTTATCAAAGTTGCCTTCTGATACTGGTGGAATTATTCGTCCAATAGGATATAATTTTAAAGGAGAACAAGATGAATCTTTAGTAACAACAGATTCATTTAAAGTTAATCAACCATTTTTAGTTATTTTAAATAAATCAATACCTAAGTATTCTAAATTATATATAGAAATAACAGTAAGAGAGCATCCAGATAATCCTAAAATAAGATATGTACCATTATATTTTGGTGTACATAAAGAACCGTCATTTGGTATACTTAATGCAGATTTTTGTATGGGAAATGTATATTATACTACATGGAATGATAATATAGATTATGATATAATGGAAAGATATGATGCTGCTGGAAACGTAACTCATACTCCTCAACATGATTCAGAATGGAAAATACCAATAACAGGAACTGTTATTGGACTTGGAGTTGATCTTACATCTGAAAATAAAATAGAAATATTTAGCGATGGAAACTTATTTTATTCATTTACTCCACAAACATGGGCATTAAATGAGCAAAATGATAGTATATATTTTTCTATATATGGATTATTTTATGAAGAAATAGAAGCATATATCAATGTAGGAAGATATAAAACTCAATACCTTCCGGATGGATATTGGACTTTATATGATCAATATTATTCTAAATTATCGTCATATAATGATATAGATATTAAATTTTTATGTAGTGGAAATGAAGATTTATTATGGAAAGATTATCTATTTGATATAAATATGGATATAAATAATGATATAGCTCCATTAAATCCAGATACTAATAAAAGAGATTTATTTCTAATTCATAAATATCCAGATTATATGACTTTTACTGATAATATTAATAATGGTTTTAATATTATTTCTAAGCATAATCCTATGAATGGATTAGAAATACCTCCTACAGCATCCGATATTACTTCTATAAATTTACCTATACCTAATGATGCTAAAGTATATTATGAATTTCATATAGCAGAAGGAGTAATGAATCAAGATATATTAGGAATACCTATATCTGTAGGAATAAGCGATAGTATAAATGAATTAACTAATAAATCTATTAGAATAAATTTATGGCATAATAAATATGATAGATATAAAGTTTATAGATATAAGAATGGAATAGAAACAGAAGAAAATGCTGGGGAAATATTAACTCCTTCTACACCTACACAACCTAATACAATAGGAGTATTATTTGATCTTCATAATAATAAAATGACAATAACTGTAGAAGGAAATATATTTACTATAGTAGATCTAAGTATTGGAGATTTTGATTTTAGTAATGTAGGAGATTTATATTATGCATTTATAAAATGTGAGGATTACGCATTTACTGGATCAGCATATGGTATATGTAATTTCGGAGAAGAAGATGTGGAATATACATTAGATGAAGATGAAATAACTATATATGAATACTATAATGCTTTTATAAAATTCCCTGCAGATCCAGGATATTTAGATATAATATTTACTACATTACCTTACGAAATAAATTATAAAAAATATTTTTATATAAATTTCTCAGTAGCTGGTTCAGAATCTGATGAAGAAAAATCATTTTCTCCTGGTTTAAATAAGTTATTTGATACTTATAATGTAGTAACAGATACTGAAGAACACCATAATGAACCAGATCAAAATATATTTGATTTTGAAGAATATATAAAAAATGATTTAAATAATAATAGTAGGATAGAATATATCAATAATGATATAGATATTGTATTTTATATAATAAAGGAAGAAAAACCTATTTATATTAATAAAGATATAGATATAACTTTTAAAGTTGGAGATATTATGGATTTAAATTTATTAAGTTTAGAATTTGTAGATAGATGAAAGGAGAAATATAAAAAATGTATACATTAAATTTTAATCCTGGATCTTTAGATACTTATACTATTGGATTTGAATTAACAGTAGAAGAATTAGGTGGGTATCAATGTAATACTCAATTTTTAAGTATAGATTCATACGATAATAATAATATAGTAAATATTACATTAGGAGATGACATATCATTTTCAAGTAATATTATAAGTGGAAGTATTAAAATTGCATTTATATCTCAATATGAAGATTCATTTATTGAAAGTATAACTATGAGATATAATGATTCTAATAATAATATAAATAAAACAATTTCTCAACAGATAAAAATGGATATTCCACAACTAGTTGATTTATCTTATTATGCCCAAAAGAATATAGATAACTACCAAGAAATAACAGAAATACCACAAGAACATTTAGAATATTTACAAAGTGGATTACATGCTAGTAATATGGTTGGAGCATTTTTTAATTGTTTAAATTTAACAAATATACCTAAATTAAATATAGATACTAATGAATGTATACAGATGATGTCTATGTTTCAATTTTGTCGTTCTCTTATTAAATTAGATTTATCTAATTGGAACACTGGCAATGTAGTCACTATGTCTGCTATGTTTTCAATTTGTAGTTCATTAACTTCTATAGATATATCTAATTTTGATACTAGTAATGTAACTTCTATGAGTGGTATGTTTAATTCTTGTAGTTCATTAACTTCTATAGATATATCTAATTGGGATACTAGTAATGTAACTACTATGTCTAATATGTTTAACGATTGTAATAATTTAACTACAATTACTGGTATTATAGATATGAAATCATGTACTAGTTATGAAGATATGTTTTATAATTGCACTAAATTAACAAATGTTAAAATTAAAAATCCTCCAGCAGGATTTGATGGTGCTGGTTTATCATCTTCTCAATATACAATAGTATCTTAAATATTATAATATATAATACATTATAATACAAATTTATCTAGTTATTTATTTTTAAAAAGGAGATATGCTATATGGAAACTATGACTCTTAGAAAAGCAAATGCTGAAAGAAAAGATATTGATAAAAGATTAAATTCTTTATTAGTAGATAAAAACACATTATTTATGGCTTTTTATTCTACTAAAAAACCATTCGTTGGAACTTTATCACCTTCTGAAACAGAAAAAACAATTAATGCTAATTATCAATCTATAACAGATTTAATTAGAAGAAGAGAAAAATTAAACAAAGCAGTATTAGAGGCTAATGCATTAACAAAAGTAAAAGTTCCTAAATTTATTAATTTAGAAAAATATGATCCAACAGATTTAGAAGAAATTTCTATTGCTGCTGCTATTAATAGAAAAAAATATTATTCTAATTTCATTAATACAATTCTTTTAAATTCTCTTAAAAATTCTTTAAAATATACTCTTATTAATTATAATGATTTATTAGATAATATGAATGAAGAATATGAAAGAAATATTTCAAATCAGTTCGGTGTCACTTCAACACAATCTTCTAAAGCAAGAGTTGAATATGCAGAATCTATTAAAGATAATTATAAAGTAACTCTTATTAATCCTCTTAATTTAGAAGAAAAAATTGATAAGATCAATAATATGGTATTAGATTATATTAGAGATATTGATTCTATTATTTCTAATGCATGTGAAAATACTACTATTACAATTGAATAAAATATGATCTTATATTGCCTATATATCTAAAATCTATTAATAATACTACAGTATTTCTACGTTTGCTAAAACAATTCTTTGACTGTATAAAAAATAAAGAATTAATTTAGCTCCTTATAAAAAAAATGTTAAAATACAAGAGAGAAAATATATGAATTGGTCAAATTGGCAGAGACAAAGACCTTAAAAGTCTTGGATAGTTTATCCGTACAGGTTCGAATCCTGTATTCATATACCGTCATCCATACATGACTTTAAACGGTATGGGTTTATCTATTTATATATCTTATGATTTATGCATTATCTAGTTATCTATTTCTTTATACTGTTTATGACTTATGCGTTATTTGATTATATATTTAGATACTTATCTAGTTTCAGAAATCCTATATCTAGTAATTTTAATTAGGGATTTGGTATTGTCTCGTAGGTTTCATATATAGGTATTTATATAGGCATTAATCATATAGAAAAACAAAATTGTTCTATGAAATCTAATAGTTCTATAACCCTATACCTTTTCTATAGGTATAGGGTTAAACTTATTTATATTTATATACTATATATAAGAAAGGAGATGAGAATCATGATAAAATTATTAAACAACCAAGATGATTCAATCAAATACTTTACGAATGGAGGGAGAAGCAATTATTATTTTATTAACTCTAAATATTTAAGAGATATGGCAAAAAATAATATCTCACTCATCAAGCTTGAGTTCAACTTAATCTATAGAACTCTAGTCATAACAGATCTTAGCTTAGCAAAGATATGTGTAGCTATTGGATTCTTAATAAATATCTTTATGCTCTATACAGCACAAGATATAGTATCTAATTATCCTTCTGTATCTGTATTCACTGTCTTTGTAATAATCTGGGCATTTGATTCAGTAATAAGCTTAGCATTCTTATATATGCTTAGTATATTAAGTAATCTATTTAATATCCTAAAACAGTTATATCTGTTTATCAAGTTCAATATCATGAACTTCAAATCTTCTAAATAATCTATAAGATATAAGTGGGTTATCCATACCCACTTATATTTTTTATTTTTTTTCTATGATACAAAGAGATAAGGGAGTCTTAGTAAAAAAAAAATAAGAGTGAGAGAATCATTTCTCCCACCCCATGAAATAGAAATCACCAAAGATGGCGAATATCCATTTCATCTCCAATTATATATGCTATTTGGGATAGCATTTCAATTGGAAGTCCAGCAAATTTACCGGAATTGAATCCATAAAGTTGTTCCCTAACATAATCGTCAGAGCCATTCTTTACAGATTTATAGAAGTCTGTTATACTCATAACTAAGACTCCTTTATCTAGTATATAATTGAAATTTTGTACTATATTGACAAAATGAATGGTCTAAGGAAATTATCCTTAGACCAAATCATTGTGGAACGAACGTTAATAAAGAAAATATATATTTATAAAGGAGCTTTTTACTATTATGTATGACATTAACTCATTAAGATATATAGTGGTTAGTATATGTGATTTATGTAATGAACAGTGTGATATCTGTCCTCATAAGTTTAAAGAATGGAAAGAAAATCATAAAGATGTAATGAATATAGATACTGCTACTATACTAAAAAAGAGATTAGATGAAATCAATTATAAAGGAATAGTTTCTATATCTGGTATGGGAGAACCATTACTAAATCCTTATATTAATAATATAATAGATATTCTATCTAAAGATAGAACTTATATTCTACAGATAATAACTAATGGTAGTGTATTATTGAAAGATGATGAGTTATTAAAATATCTATTAGATAGAATAGATAGATTAGATATATCTATACATGATATGAGTAGATATAAAGAATTTAAATCATTAAAGATTAGTGATAAAGTTACTCTTAGAAATCATGATTATAATGATAAAGATAATACCCTTATAATGAATAATAGAGCAGGAACATTGAATAAATATAAAGAAAGAACTGATATTAAAAATAATATATGGTGTTATTATCCTTATTATGAGATTGCTATAGATTGTGATGGATATTATTTATGGTGTGCTCATGATTGGGATAAATACAGTAAAGATTATAAAGCAAATATAAGATACCATTCTATAGATTGGTATTTCTTAAAGTATACTAGAGATAAGAAAAAGAATATGTATAATAAGGCTAATGTAATACTAAATGGTGGATTAGATTATCCGTGTAGATATTGTAATTGTTGTGGTATATTAGACGGTAAGAAAGAGATGGAAGAGTTCTTTAAACAAGAAGATAAAAGGAGGAATGAATCATGGCTGAACCGATTACTAAAATTCCTAACGAAATAGTAGAAGATAATACTAATACATTTATGCATAATTACGCAGAAGGATTTGGGGAAATGTGTGAACTGTCAGATAGAATAAAACCTATAAATATTTTACAAGCTGGAACAATCAATAAAAATATAGATATACCTATATCAGAATATCCAGTATATAATCATAATTATTCTAATCCATTAATAGAAAAAGTAATTAAAGGACAATTTAATTATGATGGTGCAGATATAAAAAGTACTACTGTTGGTAATTGCACACTATACTTAATAACTCCTGATAATTATAATGATAAGAATGGTTTATGGATACAAGGAGAAACTTTCCAGTATAATTTTTAATAATGAATACAGCAATGGATTGAGTTCCATTGCTGTATAAATTTTGTTTTAGTTATATACTATAATAGTGTATATGTGTTAGTCATGATATGGCACATATAAGATATTTATGTATATATAAAGGAGGATAATATCATGATTATTATTAAAGAAACTTATGGGTTATTCAATCAGGAGGTAAGAGTATCTAGCAACTTAAATCCTTATATCAACATTAAAGGATTGACTATTGTTTACGAAGATACTGAAGCTA
>CALVLC010000130.1 GCA_944336335.1 uncultured Bacilli bacterium
CAAGGTCAGGATAATGTGCTTTGTCCTGTAGATAATATTTACATGTTAGTTGTACTGGCATTGTATAATGTGGCAATCTATCAGGAGCATAAGATTTTATTAATTGTTTTTTGCAACTAATCTCATATTTTTTATAAGCCTTACTAGGTATAAGCGAAGGCATCTCTTTTTTCTTTCCTTTAATTTTTATCATTGTTGCACTATTTTTCTTAGTTGCTGGTTGTCCTAATAGAACAAATTTAAAAGGTAAATTATTCATCTTTTTTTACTCCTATTTTTTAATTTTGTAATTATTTCTCTATGGTATTTCAATGCTTCTGCTTTAGAATAATGTCTTTTGGTTAAATTATTCTCTATGCAGTGCCTTTCTCTATTTTCATCATAGTACATTAACATTGTTTCGTATTTATTCCCAAAATACCAACATGGGAATGCAACCGTAGATAAGCAATACCATCTATTATTTATTCTTATATCCGTTTTTATATCTATATTTACTAACTTATCAGCCTTAATTTTATTTCTTATTCGAGTACGTCTTTTAGCATAAAATTTATCCAAATTTATCATTCTTCAATATCCTCTAATTCTTTTTTCATTCGTTCAAAACTATCTGATATATCTCTAAAAATATTTCCAGATTCTAATGTTACTATCTGATATTCTTCATTTTTGTTATATGAAGTAGCTATTATTTTATATTCATTATCCTTAGAAAGCTCATCTGGTTTTATCATTTCTAAGCTAAATACATCAGATTTTCTTAGTATTCCTACGTTTCCACTTATAAATTTACTCATATTTAATTCTCCTTTTCATGTCTATATCTGCTTGTATTTCTTGATGCGTATATCCCATTATCTCTCCTACGCAAATTAATTTTCCGTAAGTTATGGAGCCTATAGCAGTTCCCCAAAGATTTACATATCTAGCTAACAACTTTTTGTATTGTTCTTCTGCTCTTAGTCTAGTATCCATTAAGAGCTTGTATTGCTTTTGGTAAATATTTTTCTCAAATCCCATATCATTTGCCTTATCTCTCATCTTTTTTAAACTTAAGCACTACACGAAAACCACTTTCTTCATCTTCAGCAATCATCATATTTTTATTAAGAAAATCAACTACATCTGGATTTTTCTTTCCATACTGTAATAATAGTTTCATTGCAATGTCTATATATTCAAGCTTATCTTTTATTGACTCTAAATCTTCCATAGAAATTTGCTCCTAATTTGTTGATATCATGAAATAATCAAATCCACCTGTAATTTTTCCACCATGTGATTTAACTATTCTAGGTTCTCTACGTTTTTCTTTTTTAGCATCGTTCTCTGCTTTTATCCTTTTTTGCTCTGCTTCTTTTTTTCTTTTAGGCTCATGATTCCAATACTCTTTATGTTCTTGATAAAATACTTTTTTACCACATTCTTTACAGCAAAATCTTTTGTTTTTATAATTACTTTCAAACTCTTTTCTACATTCAGGATTTGCACATATCTTTTTCATGGTCATACCGCCTTTCGACCTAATATAATTTGCTTATTCTCTCCGATGAACGTCAATATGTCTTTCTTTTTATCTTTTGATGTATTGTCTATAATCTGTAACGTTACTTTATTTTCGTATTGGTCATTACTGCGTTTTACAATGCGGTTATAGACCTTCATAAATCTATCAGCAACGTTATAATCTCCACCACATATATTTCTAGAACCAATTATTTTTATCGTTTCCTCGATTGCTGGGTGCGACCATTTTTGATTGGGTTTATAATAATCTATTTTGCTTCGTACTTCTTGCCATGCTTCATAATCACTAGGAGCATTAATTTTGTTTTCCCCATATCTAATTGAATCTACTGTCTCAATTACTTCGGCTGGTAATGGTACTGTTGGTATCTTTTTACTTCGCAATATTTTTATTATTGCTTGTTGCCCCAACTCAAATGAAATATCTGGCATTACATTCGCCCACAATTTAGCTGTAGGAGCTAAATCTTTATCTTGAATATTCGGCATAGCTGCTACAACATAGCTTAAAAGAGTAGCTGCTTCTTTTACATTCATCATTCTTCACCCTTCCATAAGAGCCATTAAACTATCTACAGCTTTATTAACTTTAGGCTTATTTTCTTGTTTTAATTTTAACGGCGATTTCTTGCCATATTTTGCCCAACTTCGTAAAATCCCTCTAGCATATTTCATGAAAGCCACATCTTTGAGATGACTCATGTTTATCTGGGTTTCTTGCATTGCCCTTAATGTATCATCTTTCCCATGTACTTCTACACAATCCGATAAAACCATAAGAGCATTAGGACTTAAATCAACTGCTACGTTATTTTTATAAAAGTCGATAGCCTCATGTGCGTGCGTATATAAAAAATATATATTATTCTCTATATCTCTATTACTCTTATTAGGGTTTTGTTTTAGGTTTGGTATTGGGTTTGTATTTAGGTTTTGAGTTAGGTTTGATTTTAGGTTTGTATTTTCTGTTATGAGGTCGTAAGAGTTCGCATTATTATTGAGTTCTTGGGTTTCATTTAGGTTTTGTTTTAGGTTTGTATTTGGGTTTGGTTTTGGGTTTTGGATTAGGTTTTGATTTAGGTTTGGTGTTACATTTTCAACATAATTTTTTATTAAAGCATATGTTGAGCTTTTACCTCGTGTCTTACTGGGAATATATTCTATCAATCCTGCTTCAATAAGTTTTTTTCGTTTATCATTTAACTTACTATAATTTTTCAAATTAGCTTCTATCATCAATGTATTATTATCTATATTAAATTGAGTAGGTCGCCTAAGATAATTCCATTTGTCCCATAATACCCAATATAAAATCTGGGTATCGTTATCTAATTTACTAGCATAATTAGAACGAAAAGAAATTATCAAAGATAAAGGTTTTAATTCCATATTTTTTACCTCGTGGATAGGTGCTTGTCTTTATGGCAAGCACCTATTCCTATTTATTGTGCCACCGTTGGCATTTGTACAACATTATTTGGTGCTGATATATCAACTACAGATACATCATCTGTTACTGTTTCAGCTTCAGTATCTTCTCCAAATAAGGAAATTTGATTTCTCTTACCATCTAAATACTTGCGTGCTTCTTGTTCAAATGCCCAAAGAGCGTCAACCGCTTCTTGATTAAAAAACCCAGCTTTACTTGCTTCTACCTCATCAGAAGGACATTTCATAAGAGGTGTATTTACTACTATCTCTCTATCAGCAGAAGGCACATAAAACATACTAGAAATAACTGCTGACATTGTTTTATCTTTTGCATACTTG
>CALVLC010000131.1 GCA_944336335.1 uncultured Bacilli bacterium
GATTTTGACCTTGCAACTCGTTTGCAGGCAGAAGATAGAGTTCACCGCATTGGGCAAGAAAAAACAGTTCATATCTATGATATATGCTGTAAATATACCATAGATGTTTTTATAGCAAACTGCCTACAGAATAAAAGCAATCTATTAGATTCATTCAAAAAACAAATTTCTATTTGGAAGGAGGCAATAGAAATGGAAAAAATAAGAATTAGACAAATGAATTCCATTAAAGATAATGATTTTTATAACATTTTAGGTTATTTTTTTGCTTCTAAGAATTTTAGAAAAAAATTGACCTATCCTCTTAGTAATGAAGATGATTGGATATGGTTGGTTGCTTTCAATAAAGATAATAATGTCATAGGTTTTTTATCTTTAGAACCGATGGTGAGTGGATATAAAATTGATAGTATTTATGTTTTAAATGATTATTATAAAATTTATGGTAATCGAGTGTATAATGAATTAATTGAAAAGGCTATAAAGCTATCTAAAAATAATAAAAAATATATTTCTGCTACGATAAAAAAAGAATTAGTTGTTGTTTTTGAGAAATATAATTTTTATGTAACTAAAAATAAATCTGAAAAATGGATAAATATTAGAAGGGATTTAAATGAAAATATACAAAAATAAAAATGTATATGAAGCTACAGTTGAAAGATTAAACTTCATATTTGATGAATTTGATAAGGTTTGTGTATCATTCTCAGGCGGTAAAGATAGCGGTGTTGTTCTTAACATGGCTATCGATATAGCAAGAGCTAGAGGTAGAAAATTGGGAGTGCTTTTCATTGATTTAGAAGCATTTTATCCGATAACTATAGAGTTTGTTGAAAAGATGCTGATAGAAAATGAAGATGTACTTGAACCATACTGGGTTTGTCTACCAATGGAAAGCCCGAATAGTTTATCTTATTTAGATCCTACATGGATATGGTGGGAACCAGAAAAAGAACCTATATGGGTTCGCCCTATGCCTAAAAATAAATGGGTTATAAATTTAAAAAATAATCCGTTTGATTTTTATAAAGAAAATATGCCATTTGAGGAATTTATAAAATACTTTACTCAATGGTATGGGGCAGGAGCTAAAACGGCTCAACTTGTCGGCATTCGTACAGATGAAAGCCTTAATCGTTTTAGAGCAATCGGTGGAAGTCAAAGAAAGCAAGAAAATCATTATAAAGATAAAAGTTATAGTAAAAAAATAGATGATAATTGCTATAATTTTTACCCAATATATGATTGGACTACAAAAGATGATTGGATTTACTATGGCAAATATAATAAACCATATAACAAACTTTATGACCTGTTTTATAAAGCAGGTGTTCCAATAGATAAAATGCGTGTTGATGAACCATTTGGAAACGAAGCAAAAGCAGGTTTGAATTTATTCAAGGTTATTGCCCCAGATTTGTGGGTTCGTGTAGTCAATCGTGTATCTGGAGCTAACTTTGGTAATATCTATAGCGGTAATAAAATAATGTCCGCTAGATATACATTGCCAAAAAATCATACATGGAAGAGTTTTACAAAGTTTTTATTGTCAACATTGCCACCAGATACGGCAAAGATGTATAAAACCAAATTTATAAAATTTATTAAGTATTGGCAAAGAACAGGATGTCCAATGCAAGATGATTTTATAAAAGAATTAGAAGAAACTGTACCAGAAGATATTGTTAATACACATAGTTTTTCCAAGCGAGGTAAAGGCGATAAAGAGGTAATAAAATTTAAACGTATCGTGGATGAACATCCACTTGATCGCAAACAAGACATATTGACATGGAAAAGAATGGCAATGTGCATTATAAAAAATGACATAATATGTAAAGGTTTATCTTTTTCCATAACAAAAGATTTAACACTAAGACAACAGAAGATAATGGAAAAATACAAAAATTTATAGGAGTGATATCATGTCAGAATTTAAAAGCCCTGTTTATAATATAATAGCTGTACCAGTAGAAAAAATTCGTGCAAACGAATATAATCCAAATCATGTAGCACCACCAGAAATGAAGTTGCTATACGATAGCATAAAAGAAGATGGCTATACCATGCCTATCGTTTGCTATTATAATGCAGATGAAGATATGTATGAAATAGTTGATGGATTTCACCGCTATTCTATAATGCTGAAGTATAAAGATATTTATGAACGTGAAAAAGGAATGCTTCCAGTATCTGTAGTTAATAAACCTATTGGCGAACGTATGGCAAGTACAATTCGCCATAATAGAGCTAGAGGTTCGCATGATGTTGACTTAATGAGTAATATCGTAAAAGAATTAAAAGATATGGGGAAAACTGATAAATGGATAATGAAGCATTTAGGAATGGATGCTGATGAAGTTATTCGTTTAAAACAAATGAGCGGATTAGCTGCATTGTTCAAAGATGAAGAGTTCAGTAATTCATGGGATATAGAATAAAAGAGAGTAGCCAAAAACTACTCTCTTTTATTTTGGTTGCCACCATATTGCTCCCAAAACCATATGATTATTACTCCCATAAAATAAATAAAAAAAGCCACGAAGTTAATCGTGGCAACAGTTCTAATATGGTGACCCACCCGGGACTCGAACCCGGAACCTGCTGATTAAGAGAGGGATAGTTATAAGAAGCAAAAAATACGTTTTAAATTTATATTTCAGCTATTTATAGGCTTTTTATTATAATTTTTATTGACCTTAAATAGCCTATATTTTACATAAAATCACCGATGGTTGCTCCCACATTGCTCCCATTAAATTGTATAAATTTTAGCTACTTTATCTGCAACTTCTTTATCCATATTTGGTATAGCATGGCCATATAAATTTAATGTATGACTTGCCTTACTATGACCTAACCTTTTGGCAACTTCTAATATTGGTATATTATTAGCTAACAATTGAGTTGCATGGGTATGCCTTAAAACATGAAAATTTTTGTAAGGTACATTAGCGTTTATTAATATCTGTTTCCAATATTTAGAAATATTTCTAGGATGATAAGGTGTACCATTTTTTGTATGGAATACATAGCCCCCTGATGTATTTAAATATATTATTTTTTCATTGTCAGGTTTTAATTTTTTTAATAACATAGTTACTTTTGGCGGAATAGTTATATATCTTTTACCAGCAGATGTTTTAGGTGGATTTTCTATTAATCCTTTTTTAGGAATATAGTTTAATGTAGACGTTATTTGAATTTTATTTTCTTTAAAATTTACATTTTCCCATTTTAGTGCCAATAGTTCTCCTAATCTTGCTCCTGTTGTTGCTGCTAATAAAATAAATGGATATTGTTTAGCTAAATTATAAGGAATGTTATCTTCATTTAAGTATTTAAATATTTTTTGCAATTCTTTCTGAGTAAAAATTTCAATTTCTTTTTGTTGTACGACTGGAGGTTCAACAACTTCCATGAAATTTTTATTTATCATTCCTAATTTGTAAGCTTTTTTAGCTACAGTAAATAACAATTGATATACTTTCTTTTTACTACTTGATGCCATTTCTTTAGGTAAATCATTTAAAAATTTTTGAGCTATTACAGGTGTCATTTTTTGTAAAGGTATAGCTGCAATAGGTTTTAATTTAACACTAGTTTGCATATATTGTAACTTTGATTTGTCACGTAAATTTTTTTTAAAAATACATAACCATTCAATGATCCATTCACCTAAAGTTATATTCGTTGGAGCAATATAATTATTATTTACTATATTTGATTGTATAGTTATTATCCAATCCTTAGCTTCTTCACGAGTATTAAATCTTTTTCTAATACGTTTCCCATTAGGATCTACAATAGCTGCACAAAATTTATTTCTATCTTTTTCATAATATATAGATCCTTCACCGTTTTCTCTTTTGGCCATTATAAACTCCTCCAAGTTATTTTGTTATTATTATTACATTTTATTTTGTGTAAAATTTTTATTTATTTATGCTATAAAAGTTAAGTTTTCCGAACATTATATATAAAATAAAAGAGCAATTACTGCCCTTTTTATTTAAATACTGTTTAAAATTATTCATCTTTATCTATATACATATGTATAAATTCTTTATCAGTTTCATTCATTTCTCTATATGCTTTTAATAATTTTAATTCATCATCAGATAATGCTATATTTCCATCAAGATTATGGATTACATATTCTTGTGCTTCAGCTAAAAGTTGTTCTTTATCTATTTTTATTTTTTCAAGATTTTTTATTTCATCTTTAGCCTCATCTATTACTCGTTGACTTTCAGATTGAGCATTAGTAAACATTTCATCACAAAGCAGTTGAGTTTCTAAGACTTTATCTTCTATTTCTTTATTTAATCTTGAGTAAATATTATTATCTCTAATAAAAGCTAGAAATATTGTGAAAAAATTAAACCAAGGAATAAAAATACCAATCAATAGAAAAAGTACAAACATCCAAGTATTAAAATACCATTTTTCTTTTATAGGTTTAGTTGAAATAGTAGTAGGTGGTATTTCATCAATATAAGTAGGTATATCTTCTTTTGATTTTTTTCTTGATGTATTACTACCAATATTTTGAGTATAAGATAAACCTGTTCCTGGTATGCTAGTGGTTAATCTTTTTTTCCCTTTGGAGTTTATATTAAGTTTGGCACCTCGAGGGCCAATACTTATACTAGAAGATTTTTTTCCTAAATTAAGTGTTAATCCAGGCATAATTTTTATAGATTTTCTGAAGTTAAATCCCATAATATAAACCTTCTTTCATATACAGAATAAGTCACCAAAAGGTGACTTATTTTTATGGATGACAGATACCACAAGGCACATATCCAGCATTTAAAGCTTCTTCTCTACTATAGAAGTAAACTAGATT
>CALVLC010000132.1 GCA_944336335.1 uncultured Bacilli bacterium
CTGATATATATAACATCTTTAGATTAAACTTTTTAATCACTCTATTTAAATGCATATATATAAAGTTTTGCCCTGGAGCTGTTCCCCAGTGGCCAACTACATTAGGTTTTACATCACTACTCGTTAAGGGTTTTCTTAATAGCGGATTATCTAATAAATAAAGTTGTCCTACTGATATATAATTCAATACTCGAAAATATTCATCCATTAATTTTAATTCTTTTTTCGTAAGTGTTGCCATATTATCTCTCCTATCTTAATCATTATATATCAAATTACATTTTTTTTAAAGAGAAAAAGACTGATATATTTCAGTCTTTTTACTCCACGCTTTTAAGCGACTCTATCATATCTATTTTCTTTAATGAAAAATATAAGATTACATTTACTAATATTGCAAAAGCTGCTGTAATTAGGATTGCGTATATATAACTTGCTAAAGCAATGGTTGGATCAAACATTAGCATATCAATTTCACAAGTTTTTATAATGTACATTGTTAATATATTACCTATTCCTAATCCCAATAGAATTCCAATGAGTGTTAAAATTGTATTTTCTCTATTAATATATTGATATACTTCTTTATCGTAGAAACCTAACACTTTAATTGTTGCTAGCTCTCTTCTTCTTTCACTAATATTTACACTAGAGAGATTGTATAAGACTACAAAGGCTAGTGCTCCCGCTGATACGATTAGTATTAAAGAAACGTAGGCAAAGTTATCCATTGTATCATCAAAAATATGTCTTGTAGACGATGTAAATGTAATACTTGATACACCTGGTATTTCTTTTAGTTTACTCGCAAATTCTTTTTCCTCTTTTTCTGTCATATTTTTTGTTTTTACCAATACCGTATTATATTCATCTTCTTGATATTCAGATTTTGGAAGATAAATATAGTGGAATAAGTAGTTTTCTGTAATATGTGCTATCTTTTTTTCATATTTATCTGTACCAGTAAATTTTAATACATCATTTTCTTCTACCTCTAATAAATTAGCTAGTTTTTCAGTAATAATAATTCCGTTATTTAAATTATAGTGTTCGTTAGTTTTTCTATCTTGAAGTTTGATAAATCCATCAGGATCTTCTTTTGGTATTACTAAAGTTACTGACTGATTTGTATCTTTATTATCGATCGTAACCGCTTCTTCTTGTACTTCTAATATATCTTTTATTTTTTTATTCTCTTTTATTTTATTTATAGTTTCATTTGTTTTTTCTTCATTTAAAGCGATTTTTGCTTGATAGCTAAATATTTCTTCATACTGATGAGGTACCATTTTTACTATACAGTCTTTTAGTCCAAATCCTGCTAGAATTAATCCTGTACATCCAGCGATACCTATGATTGTCATTAAAAATCTTTTCTTATAGCGGAATACATTTCTAACTGTTACTTTATGAGAAAATGATAGATGATTCCAGATAATTGGGATTCTTTCTAAAAGTACTCTTTTTCCTGCTGCTGGTGCCACTGGTCTCAATAAGTTTGCTGGGGACTCTTTTAATGTTTTTCTACAAGTATAGATGGTTGCTCCTAAAGTACAAAGAAGCGCTATTATCATTCCTTGGAAAGTAAGGGAGGCATAATAACTTAATTTAATATCACCTAGTCGATACATGTTTTTATACATTTCAAAGCATAGTTCTGGTAGTAATCTATAACCAATTACTACACCAATTATTGATCCTATGATTGTAGCAAGAGTTGCATAAAGTATATATTTAAACATAATTGCTGAATCTTTATAACCTAAAGACTTCAATGTACCGATTTGGCTTCTTTCTTCTTCTACCATTCTTGTCATCGTTG
This sequence comes from uncultured Bacilli bacterium, assembly GCA_944336335.1. GTDB lineage: Bacteria > Bacillota_I > Bacilli_A > RFN20 > CAG-826 > Onthovivens. The sequence continues at coordinate 1,823 of CALVLC010000132.1, forward strand.
TCAAACAAATCAAAACGGCGACAATAAAGAATACTAGTGGGAAAACTTTGGCTACATTATCAATTCTTTCTGTATCTTGTTCATATTGATAAAAACCAGCATTAGAATCAATATCTAGAACATACCATTCCTCACCTGTTACTTTTTCTTCTTGTAATGTTTTTCTAATATCTTTTTTTGCTTTTTTTACAGTGTCTTCATATTTTTTACTAAACCTGCTTTCCTCTGCAGCGAGATTAATATAAGCAGTTGTTTTGACAGGACTTATAATATTTGTCTCATTCATATATAAATAGTAATCAATCGTTCCTGATAGTAAATTTGTAGAATCATGTTCTGTTGAAATATATAAGGGGCTTTCTACATATCCAGTTACCGTTACTGTTTTATTATTTATTAAGTTAGAATCTATAGTAATTTTATCTCCTATTTTTATTTCACTTCTAAAATCATTATCAACAACTACTTCGTCAACTTTTTCTGGCATTTTACCTTTGATTAATTTGGGAGTGTTTATTTTATCCTCTTTATTATAGGAAATAATCTTTGTTGCATAATCTTCTTTTTTTGTTGTAATAGCATCAAAGCTATAACCTGTTTCTACATTATATTTCTCTTCTAGTTTTTTTTCTACTTCTTCTCTTATTCCGTAGTTTGATGTGATAAAAATATCATACATGTTAGTTTTCTCATAATAGTTATCTAGGGTATTTTTCATATCTGGAGCTACTGCTCTAATACCTGCGAAAAAACCTACTCCTAATAAGACAATTACTAGAATAGAAATAAATCTTTTACTTGTTTTTACCATGCAGACAATGGTTTCTTTTAATAGTTTTTTCATTACCAGTTAATATCCTCTACTTTTTGTGGATGCTTATTTATGGTTGTTTCTTCTGCTTTTCCGTTTTTAAATCTAATAATTTTGTCTGCAATTGGGGCAATCGCACTGTTGTGAGTAATGATAATTACTGTCATTTTATCTTTTCTTGCTAGCTTTTCTAACACTTTTAAAATCTGTTTTCCTGTCTCATCATCTAAAGCTCCTGTTGGTTCATCTGCAAGTAGAATTTTAGGACTTTTCGCAACTGCTCTAGCAATTGCTACACGCTGTTGTTCCCCTCCAGATAACTGGGCCGGAAAATTATTTAGCCGATTTTCTAAGCCTACTGCTTTTAATGTATTTACAGGTGATAAGTGTTTTTTACATATTTCTGTTGCTAGTTCTACATTTTCTTTGGCTGTTAAGTTTTGTACTAGGTTATAAAATTGAAAGACAAAGCCAATATCATTTCTACGATATTTAATTAGTTCCTTATTTCTATATTTCGTTATATCTTTACCATCAATAATTACTTCTCCAGAGGTTACCTTATCCATTCCACCTAGAATATTTAAAGCGGTTGTCTTCCCTGCTCCGGATGGTCCTAGTATAACTACTAATTCTCCTTTATCTATGGCGAATGATGTCTCATTTAAAGCGATTACTTTTGACTCTTTTTCTCCATAAATCTTACTTACATTCTTAAATTCGATATAGGCCATAGTATCCCTCCTATCTATACTTGTATTATAACACTTTTTTGTGAAAAAAAAGAGAAAACGACAGGTTTTCTCTTTAAATTGCATAAAGTAAAATACTAAAGAATTGAAGTGTTGATCCCGCTAAGACAAAAAAGTGAAAGATCGAGTGAAAATATCTTTTTTTAGAGCCAATGGCGTATAGAACAGCTCCAACGGTATAAGCAATTCCACCAGATATTAATAATATCAGTCCAGGTCTTGGTAATAGTGATGAAATACTATTATAAGAAAAGATAATCATCCAGCCCATAATTAAGTACATAATCGTTGAAGGAATTTGAAACTTTTCCAAATTAATAGCATTTAATAATACACCGATTATAGCACTTGCCCAGATAATTCCAAAAATAATCCAGCCTGTTTTTCCGCCAATTAGACTTAGGCAGTACGGAGTATAACATCCTGCAATGAATAAATAGATATCACAATGATCTAATATTCGAAATACTTTTTTTGCTTTTAATCTTGGACTTAATGCGTGATATAGACAACTAATTAGGTACATAATAATCATAGTAGAACCATAGATACATGAGGAAACAATTCCTATTGTATTATGATTTCTAGCAGAGAAGACAACAGTTAATACTAAAGCTGTTATTCCTAATAGAACACCTATTCCATGAGAGATAGAGTTTATTAATTCTTCTCCTAATGTATATTTAGGTATTGTTACTTTTTTCATAATTTCTCCTTTTTACTATACATTTTATTATATATTAAAATATATTTTTTATATAGTTCATTTGTTAAAATAGCTTTCACTTTTTTTATTTATTATACAATATCTATAGAAAAAATGCTTACTTTTCTAATAATATTATTAGGAGAAGGACTATTTTATTCTAAATAAAATGACACTCATTCCTTAGAATTAGTGTCTGTTTTTTTATTCTATGAATTTATACCCCTACACTTTTTGTTTCTGGTAGAGTTGATGCCCCATCAATTACAATTCCTTGACCAGTAATGTAAGTAGATTCATCGCTTGCTAAGAAAGCGGCAAGTTCTCCTAGTTCTTCTATTGTTCCAAGGCGTCCCATTGGAATACCTGAGGCTATTCCATCCACTACACTTTGCGGATTATTGGCATTAGAATCTTTGGCAATTCCTTCTACCATTGGAGTCATAATATATCCTGGCATAATAGCATTTACATTAATATTATTTTTTACTAATTCCATAGCAAGACCTTTTGTAAAACCTAATAATGCTGCTTTAGTTGTAGCATAAGCTACTTCTCCTGTATCTGCAACCATTGGTCCTGTTACACTAGATAGATTTACAATTTTACCATAATTATTTTTAATCATATATGGTACTACTACTTGTGTCATGTTCCATGTACCTTTGATATTGATATCAAAATGATTATCTCTTACCTCATCTGACATTTCTGTAAATGGTACTAATTTAGCAATACCAGCATTATTTACTAATATATCAATTTTTCCTTTTTTAGCTATAATATCGTTTACTATTGCTGTTAACATATTTTTATCTCTGATATCAGCATTGTACCCCATTACTTTTGGATTTTGTAATTCCTGTAGTGTTTGTTGTAATTTATCAGAATAATCAATAATTACAACATCTGCTCCATACTTTAAAAATACTTTTACAATTCCTAAGCCATTTCCCATAGCTCCACCTGTAATAACCGCTACTTTTCCATCTAATTTCATATTGCACGCTCCCTTATATTATTCAATATAAGTGTATCATGTTTATTTTATCTTTTCTAGTTTTTTATAATTCTACTTTTTTGTTT
>CALVLC010000133.1 GCA_944336335.1 uncultured Bacilli bacterium
ACTTATTAATTGTTGAGGAAGTCCTGGACCGCATATTAAAGACAGCCTAATTAAAACACTGTAGGAGTCATCTTCACTAATTTTTGAGATTGTTGTCCATTTGCTATCATCATAATTTTTGACATCACCATCAGCTATTAGTTGATATCTGATTGAAGAAATATTATCCTTGTTTAACTGGATAATTTTATTACTGACATCACCTACACTCAAAAATCCTACAGGACTGTGATTAGTATCTGTGCCCAAACAGCTAATTAAATAATTCTCACCAAATGTATACAGCTCATTCATCTTATACTCAATTACATCGTCATTAACTTCTGTCCACATAGTATAAGATAAAACTGAACTGAGGTCACCACTTAATAATTTATTAAAGTCTGAACTATTCTGTGAGTCTATTAAAGTCAAATCATTTATAGCTATCTTTGAACTTATTGTTGCCCCCTCACCAATGATACCTAGTTCTAACCCAAAACTATCCGTATAAAATAGATATTCACCATTTAGTAGCGTGTAGGGAGTTCCTGCCGTTGCTAGTGCCTCTACCAAACCTTCTGATGTAGTAGCAACACGTAGCTTATTACTAATAGTGTTTCCCAAAGACACAGAATAAGACTGAGTTGCCTTTAAAGTACCAGTATCATAGTCAAGTACAGATATGGTCACACTACTACCAGTAGTCTGTATATCGCTTACTGATAAACTGTTCTTATTAATAAATGTAATTTTAGTGCTTGACTGTACCAGATTCCCTGCACTTATTGTATAATCTGCCCCACTGCTTTGGTCATTAATATAATTCTGTGCCTTATCCCTATTGGTGAATATAAATATGGATGTTCCTTCTGGCAATTTAGTTGGTGTGTTTGCATTTATAGTAAGTGGTGTATTTTCATCTGACTCTACATTTGTTACTGCTATATAGTATAGGTAGTTACTGTATGTAGTTACTATCCTATACTTAGGAGCAAGTACAGTAAAAGCCTCGTTTTTACCAACCAAATATGTGTTTGCACCATCATCTTCTGTAATCTCTACAGCAGTTTGTATCTGTGAAATTTTATTCTGTGTTGGAGAGGTGCCGCCCTCAACATAGCCGTATATAGCACCATCTGATTGGTCATATGAGAAGGAGTAGGGACTGTATTCAGTCCATGGTTTATAACCACTTAAAATCGTTCTCACTGTTACATCATAACCGCCATCTAAATCACCGCTTTCGCCTTGATTCTCATTTATTATTTCAGGGGTATCATATACAATGGAATTTAAAGCTACATATTGTATTCTACTATCTGATGCCTTAATACTATCAACAACAGCACCATAGTCAATCATTTTTCCCCAATTTAATTCATGTGAATTAAGTGTTTTATATAGGCTTAATGTAACATTGGACAATATTTCAGATGCCTCAACAGAAGAAACTGTTGTTTGAAGAAAAAGTTGACCATTTAGGTCATAAGGTATAAGTATAGGTGTCCCATATGGAATAAAGTCATGACTTATACATTTAGCAGTATTTAGAACACCATCAACATTATTAGTGATACTGTTAGTTAGTGCTAACAATTGTGTATTCACATTACTACCCTTATCAAAAGTTAAGTCAAAAGAATCTTTATTCTCTATTGTTGATGATGCCAATAGTGGGTACAACTTCAACTCATATGCTGTCATAGCTGGAGCATAAACAGTCTCACCTCCAGCCGTTCCTTCAGGTCTATCTATTACAACAACCTTATCTGCAATACTGTTACTACCGTCAACATCAATTGTAAGTGATTCTATTTTTAGTGTATTGTACAAATCATTATATCTGTCACTTACTCTGATGTTAGAGACTATGTTGTTCCCACTACTATCTGTATAATTATACAGATAGTTCTCATAATCCTTAATTGTAACCAGTGTTGAGAATGTACCAACAACTTTATTAAATTGATTTCGCATTTCATCAATACTTAGTGGGTCAGTTCCGTTTTGAGTGGACTTACTATTGTTAATTGTAAAGTCAGTTGATGCAGAAAGCGTAGTGCTATTTTCATCGTCTAACTCACTTGTAAACTCAGTGATATTTATAAATTTAGTTAAATCACCTCTACCAATATTACCAGAACTACCACTAGATAATATGTATTTTATGTAAAGACCGTCCCCAATTAATGTGCCAATGTCCTCAGGAAATTGTATATAAACAGTGTTCGTTATACTGTCTATTCCTAATTTAAACACTTTGCTGTTAGCTTCATACTGATTTAAATTTGTGACCCTTTTCCAAACTTGAGAGTTCACATTCACATCATTGATAAAGGCACCACTCTCTACATTAGAAATATCCATAAAAAATGATGTATAGCTGTAATCTCTAAAATCTGAATAGTTACTTACAATTATACCATTTTGAGCAATATTTACATTATTAAAAAATAATCTACGCTGTGAATCTAAGTTACTATATGTAATTTGATTACTACCATTAATAGTGAAATCATTCAATGTCCCCTCTATTGCAGGAACAATTGGCTGTGAAGCTACCCCAGCTGTTACAATAACATCATCTAATGTTGTGTAGATGACGGTAGAATCATCATTACTTACCTGTGTAAATTTTGGAATTTTCACCTGCACTGATGGAGCAGTGTTACTTGGTAGTTCCCCATTAATCAAGCCAGTATATATAATTGTTACATCTGTAGTTGCACTTATATACCAATCTGGTGTGTAACCCAAAGTATCGTATACATTGTAGGCACATCTTAATTGAGTTAATGTAGCAGGAAATAATTCTAGTATGTTTTTATCTATATTATAATTAAGTTTATCTGCAATTATTGCTAACTCTTTTAACCACACTACAAGTGGGTCGGACTCGTTAGACTCACTTGGTATCCACTTATTGGTTAATTTAGGAACTGTTTCTAATATTTCATTCCATAAAGAAGGGAAATCCTTGTTTATATAATCCATATTAGATAGGTATTTCTCAACATTAAAGTCCATTGTCCGCTTACATCTCCTCTACATTTAATAAATTTATATTATACTCGCCAAAACTATAGTCCAACATATTTTGTGCTACTATTTTGACACTGACATTGTTTCCATCAGAACTGATACTTATGTTATTTCTATTTACTTTTATCTGTGGCATATAAGTTGTTATTGCAGAATATATATCGTCTACAACGAGGCTCTGAAGGATTAGATTATTATTTTCATATAAAAGCCTTTGTAGGTTACTTCCAAAATACGGGTCACCTAACATTGTATTTTTATAGGACAGTAATAATAGCCTTAAATTTTGTTCCGTTGCTTCTTTATCATACACTATTGAGGTTTTATTTAAATTAATCATATCAGGAAATCTTATTGCATTCATAATAACTACTCACTAATTACTCCTTCTGAACCATTCCATCATCTATATTTAAAAGTGTGTCATCACTCAAACTGTCTACAGTATTAAATAATGAGTCATAATTTGTTTTACCTATAGTTGTATTTGTTGGTGCAGTTAATTTTGACATAACTGAAAGTTCCTGCACACTCCCAAAAATTCTAGGCTCGATTTCCTTATCTATTAGCTTTAAAAATCCTAATACAATAGGCTTACCTATATTATTATCCTCAAAGCTAACTATGACAACATCACCAATATGATAGTCGACCTCTATACCAGGCAAGCACATTATAGATGCCCATGACAATTTAGAATCTGACATAGGAGATATTCCACTATTATATACACCATCAATCCATGGAATACGCAATTGTACCTTGCTATTACTTAAATCTACATCAGTAATAATTGCTCTGGTTAACATTTAATCACCTCATAAATATCTATTAAGACTGCACTGTTGATGAATTGTTTTCTCCTACCCTTACTAAAGAAAGTGTAGTTGTATAACCACTTTCTGAAATATTATCTACTTGCTTAGTTATTAAAAATAGTCCTGTTCCACTGTTATACTTCTTACCATAAAAATATACATTAACCCTGATATAGCTCATAAGCACGGCAGCACGTAGTAGTCC
>CALVLC010000134.1 GCA_944336335.1 uncultured Bacilli bacterium
TGCCAAAGGTGAACCAAAACGCCGTTTTCGGGCATCGCGGCGACCGAGGACGAAACGCGAGATAAACCGCCGCTTTCGGTTCGGGTTTAGACAGCCCGTGCCGGATAAGAAGTAATTATCAGGCAATTGTGAGAAGGGAGGGTGCCAGTGGAGCCGCAAACGTTCGATTTCAAGCCTGACGCGCCGAAGCTAAGCAAGGAAATGCAAGCGACGTTGGCTAAGACCGAAGCCGCCCTGAAGCGGATGTGGGAGCGCGAGAAGCAGGAAGCGCAGACGGTCTACGAGATCACGATTCCCGCCCAAACGCTGACCATCGTTGGCAAGGAGCACGCGGAGCACGTCTTGAAGTCACTGAAGGCGATTCGGGTTTCCGGCACCTACCGCGTCACGAAGAAATGAGGTGCGATGAAGACCATTGAGCTTAACGACGATGACTGGGCACGGCTCAAACGCAAGCTCATGACGCAGAGCGTTGACGATGCCATGAAGGACTACACGCCGCCCGTCAAGCTTACGCACGGCAACGAATACATCACCTACGAAACAGGGGGTGAAGAAGACAATGAGCGGTCTAACGAATGAGCAATGGAAACGTATCTTCAACGGTGTTGCTGACAGGGCACCAGAAATCTTCAAAGACTGCGATTTGCAGTTCTCAATTTCCGTCCGCAACGAGGACGGAACCGAAGAAACGATTTACGAACACGAAGGGAAGAAAGATGATTCCGACATTGACAACTGAGCAACGCAGAGAAAACCTTGAAAAGGCCAAGGCGGCACGGCAGCGCCGCGCCGCGATCTTGAAGGGCGTTGCCGACGGCTCCTATACCGTCCCCGACGTGCTCAACATGGCTTTCACCGATGATGCGGTGTCGCGAATGAAGGTGTTCACTCTCATCAAGGCTGCACCGGGCTACGGATTTGCCCGCACGCAGCAGACCATGCGCAAGCTCCACATTTCCGAATCGCGTCGCCTTCGCGGTCTTGGGGCGAATCAGCGAGCGGCGCTTGTCGAACTGTTCGGGGGTGCGCGGTGAGCCTTAACAAGATCACGCTATCTGGAAATCTCGGTGCAGATGCCGAGCTGCGCTATACGAAGAGCGGAAACCCTGTCGTTTCGTTCTCGCTTGCTGTCAACGAGCGCACGCCGAACGGAGACGGAACGTGGGGCGAATACACCAACTGGCCTGATTGCGTTATGTTCGGCAAGCGCGCCGAAGCGCTCGCGCCGTGGCTTCGCAAGGGTACCAAGATTTCGCTTCTCGGACGCATACACACGCGCAGCTACCAGAAGGACGGACAGAGCATCAAACGCTGGGAAGTGCGCGTTGATGATGTGGAACTCATGCAGTACAAGCGCGACGCGCAATCGCCAGCACAAGCGAACGCAGCCGCGCCCGGTCTTGCGATGGCTACCGGCGACCCGTCGCCCGTTGCGTCAGTGCAACCGGCAGCGCCAGACCTTTACGACGATGACGTACCGTTTTAGGAGGAAGAAGGATGTTCGGAATCAAGAAGAAGGGCGCAGAGATCAAGCAGCCCGTTTATGTCGTGCTCGTGCCGGAGGTCGCGGCATACGCCAGTGCCGCTTCGTTCCCGGTAGATTCGGCGGGTAAGCTCGTTTTTCTCAACGACACGGTGGAGCATGAGGGCAGCGAATATCAGGTTGTCGCGATGAGCCACCGAAACAAGGTTGTTATCCGTCCGAAGGGTCAGACTTACGGCGGAAAGTGGGTTAAGGCTGGAAGCGTGCGCGTCACGCGTCATGTTCTGGGGGTGCGCTAATGATTGGCAGGAAGCTTCGCGCTAAGAAGGTCAATGAGGGAATCGAGATGCCGCGCTATGCGCATGAGGGCGATGCTGGGCTTGACCTTCGCATTACCGAGACTGTCACGCTCGAACCGATGCAGAAGTGCGTTGTCGGTTGCGGCCTTGCCGTCGAGATTCCGAGCGGTTGCGTGGGGCTGGTGTTCCCGCGCAGCGGCCTTGCGGCAAAGCAGGGAATCACGCTTTCGAATAGCGTTGGCGTTATCGACAGCGGCTATCGCGGCGAGGTGTGCGCGGCTCTCATCAACCAGAGCTATGAGACGGTGACGCTCGAAGCTGGAACGCGCGTCTGCCAGCTTGTCGTTATGCCGTATGTTCCTTGCGAGCTTGTGCCGGTTGATGAGCTGAGCGACACCGAGCGCGGCGCGGGCGGCTTCGGCAGTACGGGCGTTGAGTAGGTGACGCGATCTTGAAAGCAAAGGAGTATTTCGAGGGTATCCGCGCCGAGGTGGTGAAGACCGATAAGGCGCGGGATATGCTCGAACGCATGAAGGCCAAAGAAGGTGCCAAAGCGCAGAGCTACACGGAGGGGCGCGGGGGCGGTGAGGTTTCCGATGGGTCGCTCTCGATATTGCAGCGTATCGACTTCGAAGACAGGTTGCAGCGGCGAATCAACGACGCGCAAGGAATGATTGAAGAAGCGTGCGAACTGCTTTACGGGCAAGACGGACGCGGTGGGCTTGCCAAGCTCAAAGGCACCAGATACGCCGACGCAATCTGCATGGGTTACCTTCAGGCGCAGGAATGGGCGGAGATAGCAGACATTATGCAGTGCTCGCAGCAATGGTGCCGCGAACTATGCAAGGCTGGCTTCGCCTACATCGACCGCGTAGGATGGGCGAAATTGAAGAACGCCTAAGATTGGCACTTGCGTTCACTTTCCGCCTTCTGCTAAAGTTCGGTACGGTGGATTAGGTAAGGCCACGGGCGACAGCGCTCGTGGCCTTTTTGTTTGGGGGTGCGCATGGCTAAGGA
>CALVLC010000135.1 GCA_944336335.1 uncultured Bacilli bacterium
CTTGGTATCATCTTACCAATTTATACCATCATCGATATGATTGAAACAGCTGAAAATGTTTGGTCAGACTCTGCTGTTTGTGCTATGACAGATAATGATTTAAAAGGAAAATTAGACGATAGCGAACTATCTTCAACATTATAAATTAATTATATAAATAATTGAAAAAAGGCGGAATAATTTAGTTCCGCCTTTTTTCAATTATTAAAAATCTGCTTTAATTTATTTATATCCTTTGTTACGCCTAATGCTAACATTAATTTTATTCTTGATTTTTGTCCGCTAAGTCCTTCTGATAATATAATACCTAAACTTTCCATAGATTTTATACTTCCCAAATAACTATATAACGGAGCTACTCTTCCCGAAAAAACTCGTGTTGTTAATACTACTGGAATATTTTTTTGACGTACATATTCTATTCCTTCTTTTACTCCTGGTGTTACATTTCCACATCCAAAAGCCTCTACAACTAAACCATTTATATTTTTCTCAGCCAAATATTTAAATAAATCAGCATCCATTCCAGCATATATTTTTAATAAATATACATTATCAATTAAATTATTAGGTTGTATCTTTTCTAAACTTAATGGTTGTCTAACAAAAATTATTTTATCAAAATAAACATGTCCAATTGGACCCCATTCAAACGACCTAAATGTAGCACAAGATGTCGTATGTGTCTTTACCACCTCATTAGCTGCATGAATTTCATCATTAAATACTACTAATACCCCTTTTTCTTTTGCTTTACCGCAACAAGCAACTCTTACAGAAGCTAATATATTAGCCGGTCCATCGGCACCAACATCAGAAGCTCCTCTCATGGCTCCTGTAATACAAACAGGCTTTTTAGTTTTAATCAATAGATTTAACATATATGCAGTTTCTTCTAATGTATCTGTACCATGTGTAATCACTATACCAAATACATCATTATTATTAGCATATTCATCTACTAAGTGTGCCAGTCTAAACATCATTTTAGGCGTCATATGTCCACTTGGAACATTTGAAAATTCAATAACATCTATTTCAGCTATATTTTTCAATTCTGGAACAACTTCTACTAAATCATTTCCATTTACAGCAGGTATCAATCCATTCACTTCTTTATCATATTTCATGGCAATTGTTCCACCTGTTGTAATTACAATTATCTTTTTCATAAAAATTTTCCTTTAATCAATAAAATTTACTACGCAAACACAAATAAACAAAATAACGAAACCAAATACCATTGCTGGTCTTTGAAATTTATTTGCTTTTACTAAATTACTACCTGGAATAACTGGTATTACTGTTGATAATGCTGCTACTGGTCCACCAGTCAAATAATATTGCCAAACTGCACTACCACCAGCTGCTGCACAAGCTGCTGCTAATGGATCTGCTCCAGCATTTAATACTATTTTTAAAAATGGAATAATTATAGCAGCGGCTGCTGCATTTGACTGTGTAAGAAAACCTGCTATGGATGAAACAAATAACATAATTAATACTGGTGAAAAACCTATAATCGGTTCAAGTATTGTAGAAATTGTATTTACTAAGCCAATTTTATCCATAACACTACTCATATATAAAAATCCAATTGTAGCAACAAGAGGTGTAGCTATTCGTTGTACTCCCATCAACATAAAAGCTTCGCCTTCATTAAGTCGTATTTTAGCTAATAATATTGTAATAATCCCACAAATAATACCTGTTATAAATAACGGAAAACCTCCCACAAACCCAACAACAAAAACAATAAATGGTATTATAGCTATGCTAAATGGTATTTTATTTATTTTACCTAAAACAGTATCCTCTATCGCATTTAAGTTGATATTATCTACTATTTTGGAGCTATCTTTCATTTCACGCATTAATCGAAAAAAACTAAAAGCTATTATAGAAATACCTACTATTGCACCTACTACATTTATCATACCAAATCCAATTGCAGCTGTTGCAATAACTGCTACTTGTGTTGGATGAGTGAAACCTGCAGAATTTCCAAAATGACCAGCATGAGCTGCAATACCTGCTGTTTTACTAGGTTCCATTCCCATTTTTACAGCAGCTGGACCAGTTATTGATGCCGTTACAACAGGCTGTGTAAAACCTGTTAATGCACCTATTATGCCAGCAACTAAAGCTCCTGCAGCTGCAATTCCTGGTGCTCCACCAATTTTAGTACCTAACTGAATTATTTTTCGAATAACAATTTCCAAAAATCCTGTTTTTTCCATTACACCTATAAACATTAATACACCTGTCATATCAACTATAACTGGATTTATACCTGAATATACTAATTTCAATAAGGTAATATCTTCTTTGCCTGAAATAGGAAATCCTGCAACTATAGCAGCTAAGGTTGAACCTACAATTGCTGTTAAATATATAGGTAACCTTCCTGTTATCATTATTAATAGCGTTATTATCATTAAAATTTGTGATACTTCCATTTCAATACCTCCAAAAATATGCTCAATAAAACATTTAATTATTCTTCATTAAACATATCTTTTTTATTTATAAATTTTAATGTGCAATACTTCCTTCTATTTTTGTTTTACTAATATCCTTATGTGATAAAACTTCATGTGCCTTTTCTATATCTAAATCGCCTTCCCATTTTGCAATAACAATGGTTGCTACACAATTACCAATAATATTAGTTACTGCTCTAGCAATACCTACAAACCAATCGATTGATAAAATTAATACTAAACCAATCATCGGAATAGCTGGTATAGCTGATAAAGTTGCTGCTAAAATTACGATTGCAGAGCCTGGAACACCATGTGCACCTTTTGAAGCAATCATTGATACTATAATAATCATCAGTAAATCGGAAAAAGCTAAATCTACATTTGTTGCATGAGCGATAAAAATTGTAGCTAATGTTAAATAAATTGAAAAACCATCTAAATTAAAAGAATATCCTGTTGGAATAACCAAACCTACTGTTGAGGATTTTACACCCATATTTTCCAATTTTTTCATAATCTGTGGTAATACACTATCTGAAGCAGTAGTAGCAAATACAATCATCAGTTCTTCTCGTAAATAACTTAAAAATTGGAATAAATTTATGCCACATAATTTTAAAATTCCACCCAAGATAACAAGTACAAATAATATACAAGTTACAAAATATAAACCTACTAATGCACCCAAATGACCTAAAGAATCTAATCCATATTTACCAACTGTAAAAGCTACTGCTCCAAATACACCAACTGGTGCCAAGCGAACAATAATACCCATAGCTTTAAAAAATACAGTACTCAATTCAGATACAGCTTTAACTACAATAGAAGCTTTATCTTTTACTAAATTTAAAGAACAAGCAAATATAATTGAAAATACTAATACCTGTAAAATATCACCTTTAGCAAAAGCACCTACAACAGTTGTCGGTACTAAATTCATCAAAAATGATATGCCTCCAGCTTGACTTATCGTTTGAGCTCTTTCTGTATATGCACTGATTGCAGAAGCATCTAAACTAGATGGATCAATATTCATACCCATTCCAATATTACTATTTAAACCTAACAACAAACCTAAAATTAAAGCAATTGTTGTCACACATTCAAAATAAAATATTGTTTTTACACCTACTGTTCCAACTTTTTTAATATTCCCTACACCAGAAATACCATTTACAACTACACAAAAAACAATTGGAGCAATCAATAATTGTATAAATCGTATAAATAAATCTCCAAGCGATTTTAAAGTTTGAGCTTGTGTTGGGCATACTACACCAACTATTAATCCTAATATCAAGGCCAATATAACTTGTAAAAACAATGAACCTTTTATTTTCGCCACCATTATTACCACTCCTTTATAAAAATTAAAAGCAACTGACAAAATGTCAGTTGCTTTTAATTCACAATTCACAAATTATCATTAGACTACATTGTCTAAATTTATATTTTTATATTTCTACATCACGATTACAATCTTTAGAATAAATATAGGCAAATGGTTCTTTACCTACACCATAACAACCTTGTGCTACATATGGACCAAACCACATAAAATCATTCTTTTTAATTGGCATCCAAGAATTTTCCATAAAATACATACCTTCACCAGATAAAATATATGCACCATGTTCTTGTACATGTGTTTCAATGAATGAATGACATCCACCAGGATTAAAAGATAAGATATGCATATTCATATCAAAAGCCAAATCTTTTGGTAATAAATCCTTTATGAAAACATTTTCCATGCCTTCATATTCTTGATATTCCATATCATTTACATTACCTACACATACATATGGTTTTTCTCCATCTGTGAGTGGAATGTATCTTTGTTTATAAAAGAGGAATTTTGCTTTTTCTGCACATTTAAATTTTATGCCAGTATCAGATGGAGCAAATATATAACCGCCTTCTTTTAAATTATAAACATCTAATCCCACTGAACATTCTACACTGCCTTCAATGCAATATAAAAAGCTTTCTACACCTTCTTCAGAAGCTAAATGTTTAGTAGAATATCCGCCAGGCTGTGTTGTTATAATATATTCTACAAAACTTGCACCCATTTTAGGTGAAGCTACAATACTTACTCGGCAATTTTTTATAGCTGGAATTACATTATTTACTAATCCATCTTCTGGTAAAACAGCAAAAATACCTGGTTTTACAACAACTCTTGTACTTAAAATATCTTTAAGATAACTCATTTATATTCTCCTCATTATTTATTTTTTTTATTGTATCTAACATAACATGAACAGCTTTTGCTAGATTTTCTGGTTTACTATATTCTTCTGAACAGTGACTTCTGCCGCCTTTACTAGGCACAAACAACATTGCTGTAGGCAATTTACGTGAAATTGGTAGAGCATCATGGCCAGCTCCACTATTTATATTTATAGAAGAATAACCTAATTTTAAAACGCTCTGTCTTAAATAAGATTTTAATGTATCATCCATATCAGATGGTTCAACTTCTAATTTTATCTGCATTTCATATGTTAAATTGCGTTCTTGTGCCGTCTTTTCCAAATATACTAAGATATCTTTTTCCAACAAACATAAATCATCATTATTCATACTGCGTATATCTAAGGAAAATTCTACTTTTTCTGGTACTGTATTTACAGCATTTGGAGAAATTTTACATGCCCCTACAGTTGCAACAGCACCAGCATATTTTTTAGCTGCTTTCTCTATATATTCAATCACAGTAGCTGCTCCAGTAAGCGCATCATATCGCATATTCATCGGCGTTGTTCCCGCATGGTCAGCTCTGCCAAATACTTGAATATTATATCGTTTCATGCCTACGATACCATTTACAATACCAAGCTCTACAGCTTCTTTTTCTAAAACTGGTCCTTGTTCAATATGAATTTCCATAAAACAGCGAATTTGTGACAAATTCCAAACGCTATTTATTAATTGTTCTGGTACTAAATTCCATGATTTCATAGCTTCATATATACTAATACCATTTTCATCATAATAATATTTTAATTTTTCAATATCCCACTCTCCTAAAAAAGCTTTACTAGAGAAAAATCCTGTACCAAAACGAACTCCTTCTTCATCATTAAAACCAATAATTTCTAATGTATAAAATAAAGTCTCATATTTTAAAAGACGTGCTATTTCTATACCACATACTACGCCGGCTATACCATCATAAGCACCGCCAGATTTTACTGAATCATAATGAGAACCAATTATTATTTTTCGTGAAGAAATTCCTGGTCTAATACCATGAACAGCTCCTGAAGCGTCAATAAATACTTTAAGTCCTACTTCTTCCATTTTTTGTTTCAAAAAATTTACAGCCAATTTTGCTTCTTTTGTAAAAGGTAATCTTGTTACACTATCTGCTGTTTCTGAAAATATTTTTAATGTCTCTAATGTTTCTTTTATTCTATCAGTAGTATTCACTTTGACACTCCTCTCAACAATAATATATATTTTTATTAACACGACACGTGATATAATTTTATTAATCTATATTTCAAGGAGACTTTTTTATGCCTACTCTTAATTGGTTAATTCAAGAAAGTAATTTAAATAATATCCGCCTAATAACTGGTGAAAATCATATCTTACAAGAAATTCAAAGTGTTAATGTTTTAGATAATCCTGATGTTTTAAAATGGTTTAAACAAAATGAACTAATTCTAACTACAGGATATTCATTTAAAGATAATCCTTCTCTCCAACGTCAAATGATAAAAGATATGAGTGATATTGGTTGTGCTGCACTAGCAATAAAAACAAAACGTTTTTTTCGACAAATCCCTGAAGCTATAATTGATGAAGCCAAAAAACTTGATTTTCCTATTATTGAACTACCATATTTTTATTCTTTTTCTGAAATATCTCAGATTATCTTTCAACAAATTCATAAAGAGAAAAATCTCCAATCAGAACGTGAACAACTATTTTTATCTAATTTTATGCAACAAATATTAAATCATGAACCAATTTCTACTTCTTTACAACAAATTGCTCACTTTTTTGCTACACCTGTTTTATTAGTAGATATAAATTGTTCTTTAATAGCAAGTGCATTTCCTTATAAATATAAAGATATAAACGAAGATAATTTACAATCATTAACAGATTTTTTATCAATACAAATATCTAAAAATGCCATTGATAATTTTTACAAAATTAATGAGCAAAATTATTCCTTACAAACCTTTTCACTTTATAACCAAGCTGGTTATTTATGCTTTTTGCATAAACAAAATTCTTCTTTGCTAATACCTACTTCGAAATTTCTTCAAAATATAATTCAACTTTTAACATTCGCTTGTGTTCAAAATCAAACACTAAACACTAGTTACAATAATAATTCAACCTTTTTTTTACATTTTCTCGTTCATCATAAACAAAATAATATAGAAGAAATAAAAAAATTATGCTCTTTTTATGGTTTTGATTATCGAAAAGAATGGATTTGCCTCACTATATCCCTGCAAAATATCCCTGAAAAAACTAAATCATCATTTTTATCAAAACTAAATAAGTTTATGAAAGATACGTCATTTGAAGATTGTAATATTTTTACATGCTTTAATAATAATTTATTCTGTATTTACTTTTTGTTTCCAGCAAATTATCATCGATTACAAGCATTGCATCAAGTACAAAACTTTGCACTAATTTTACAAACTAATTTTAATGAACCACCAATCTTTATAGGCATTAGTGCCTGCCATAAAAAAATCACTAATATCAGTAGAGCTTTTGAAGAAAGTCTCAAATCTCTTCAATATCAACAACAAATAAATGATTTTAAACCAGGTTCATATTTGCATCAAATACCATTACATTTATTAAATCAATCTTCTTCTAATTTATTAATTCATAATATATTGCAACCACTTTTAGATTTTGACTATCAAAATGATACAGAACTTGTTCATACCTTAAAAATTTATTTTTCCTGCAATTACAATGCTAGTCAAGCCGCTAAAATTCTTTACTTACATCGAAATACCATGCTAAATAGATTAGAAAAAATAAAAGAAATTCTCCAAACTGATTTTAATAATTCAAATGAAAATATCCTCATTTATCTAAGTTTGTCTGCACTTGAAGTATAATTAAACTTCATTTAAATTTCATTTGCTAGTTCAACTAAAACATCAGTTAAAATATTAGCTCCAGCTGCTATATCAGCAAAATCTGTCCATTCATTTGGACTATGGCTTATACCATCTTTACTTGGTACAAAAACCATCGCTACAGGAGCAAATTCTCCTACTAACATAGAATCATGAAATGCTCCACTTATTGTTTTAATATATGATGTATTTTCTTTTTTACATGCAGCTTCCAATTTTTCTATGATATTTTCATCACATTTCATTGGATAATCATTATTATATTGTGTTATATTTACTACTACATTTCTTTTTTTTGCAATAGCTTTTATTTCTTCTTTTAATTTTGCAATTAAATCATTTTTATAATCATAATCGCAATCTCTAATATCAATAGAAAATATAACTTTTCCAGGTATTACATTTACTGCATTTGGAATTACCTGCACTCTACCAATTGTCGTTGTAGTATATTCACTTGGTGAAGTCTTTCCTAATTTTTCTAATGCTAAAGCAATTTCCGCTGTTGCCATGAATGCATCTTGTCTATCTTCCATTGTTGTTCCACCCGCATGTGATTGCTTGCCAACAACTTCTACATCAAAAACACTCGGTGCACAAATCGTTTTTACTATGCCAATTGGTTTTCCAGCTTTTTCCAAAACACCATTTTGATCAATATGCAATTCTACAGCTCCATAAACGGAGCCTTTTTTTATTTCTACTTTATCAAAATCCTGTACAGGAAAACCTAATTTTTTTAGTACTTCATATAAAGTATTACCATCATCATCAACTAATTCTTTAGCTTGCTTTTCATCAAGTTTGCCTGCCATAGCACGACTGCCTAAACAACCAAGTTTAAAACGAGTCGGTTCTTCTGATGTATATACAACAACAATGATATTTCTTTCATGTTTTAAATTATTTGCCTGAATAAGTCTTACAGCTTCAAGACCTGCAACAACTCCGCTCATGCCATCAAACATGCCCGCATTTAATACTGTATCAATATGTGAACCAGTCCAAATAGGTGGCAATTCTGGTCGTGTTCCTTCAAGTACACCAAAAATATTACCTATAGCATCTTCATGTACTTTCAGATTTAATTTTCTCATTTCAGATTTGACATATTCTCTTGCTTTTACTTCTACATCAGTAAATAAAACTCGTGTTGTACCAAATTCTGGTGTGGAGTTAAATGTATTAATTGTTTCCAACCATATTTTTATATTTTCTGCATTTGCTTTAATTTCCATCTTCCATCACCTATTACATAACATTTTGTGATTTTCCCATCAAATATTTATTGATATTCTTAAAAGCGATAACAGCTCTTTTTTCCATAGCTTCTTTTGTTGCAAAACCAATATGTGGTGTCAAAACAACATTTGGTGCATTAAGAAGTGGATTATCCATTGCAATTGGTGGTTCATTATCAAAAACATCAACGCCAGCACCAGCAATAATATTATTTTTAAGTGCATCGGCTAATGCTTTAGCATTAACTACAGGGCCACGTGCTGTATTTATAAGTAATGATGTTGGTTTCATTTTTGTAATGTTTTCTGCATTAATCAAGTCTTTTGTCTGCTTAGTAAGCGGTACATGTACTGATACCACATCACAAATAGATAATAAATCATCTAAGCTTACAAATTTTATGCCATCAATATCTTTAGGTGTACGACTATAAACATATACATCACAGCCAAATGCTTTTGCTACATTTGCTACTTTTAAACCAATAGCACCAGCTCCGATGATGCCAAATTTTTTGCCACAAAGTTCAAATTGGCTGAGTCCTACTTTTGTTTTACCTGTGCGCACAGCTTCATCTGCTGCAAAAATATTGCGATATAAATCAACAACCATACCAAAAACTAATTCACAAACAGCTTCATTAGCATAACCAGAACAATTGCAAACCATGATATCATTTGCTTTGCAATAATCCATATCTATATGGTCTACACCAGTGAATGCAACAGAGATCATTTTTAATTTACTACATTTTTCTAATACATTTTTACGCAAAGGCATATTAGCTAACATTACAATATCTGCATCTTCAGAACGTTTTATTTTTTCCTCATCATCTTGTGGTGCACTATTGTAATATACAAGTTCAATATTTTCTGGTAAAAAATCTTGTTTTAATTTTTCTACAGCTTTTTCATCAATTCCCAATGGTTCAATAATTGCTATCTTCACAAATATCCACTCCTACTATTCTATTAAATTCAATAGAATAACTTATTAAAATCATTTCATTCTAATAAACAAAAAAACGCAAAACTATTTAAATAGTTTTGCGCCTTTGCAAATTTCATATAAAAATGATGTCTTTATTATATGCTATAAAAAAATTTCCTTCAATGTGCATATAGTTAATATATATCATTTTTTAATATGATATTTGCATAATTAATCTAAAATAGATATTTTATTTACATTTCATTTAAACTTATCATCAATACTCTTTATTAAAACAACAAAAATAGACAAGGTAATA
>CALVLC010000136.1 GCA_944336335.1 uncultured Bacilli bacterium
CTTAAAAGCAAGTCTAAAATATAGCGTGGTTGATTATGTTCAGTAGCCCAATCATTTGGATTGTTTTCAATACCAGAATCTGTATCTACTTTTACCTGATATCTTTCTATAATCCATTCTACTGGTGAACGACCATTTACTACATAGTTATAAACTTCAAGAGGAATGTTTTTAATAGTGATATCACTATTGTAAATAATAGTATCTTTTTGGTCTTTTTTAGAGAATTTCATTTTTGATACAGTATAATTACCACAATCGCCCTCAATGACAACCCCTTCGGGAGCTTTTTGATTTTCATAATTCAAATGAATATCTGCTAAATCTCGACCAGCTTTAGAAATTTGCCAAAATACTTTTGGTTCGTCTACAAGGAAAAGACGAGGCAATGATTTTTTTAGGTCAGCAGAAAATTCTTGGCGGTATTTTGGTAAATGTAAAAATCCATATACATAGAAGAAAATATCTTCTTTGGTAACTTTATTTCCATATAAATTTTTAGCTTGATTGAAAATAAAATCAGTAATACCATTATGACGAATATATTTTTCTTGTTCATCATTATATAAACTTATCATAACATTATCATCTTTTTCATAATAATATAATGGAAAACATTGACTTTTTTCTATCATATCTAAACAAGGTATAAAATTTGTTATTAAAACTGAAAAATTTACTCTTCCGCCTATTCCTGTAATACAAATTAATAGATTTTTATGATTAACTGTAGGAAAAATTTTTGGCATTTGGTATGTTCTTTCATTTAAATATTTATCATAATATAAATACTCTTGACAATATGGACGATATACACTTCTAACAATTTGATTATAATTATAATTAAGTGATATTTTTCGTTTTAATGTTTGTTTTAAGCCGTCAGACCAACTAATTTTTTGGGAATTCATATCTAGTTTATAATGAATATTATTTTGAAAATTAACTATCTCAGAATTATAAAATTTTATCATTTTTTGGATATTATTACTTAATTGTTTTTGGGAAAAATTATAGCACCAAAAATCTCTATTAGTACGCAATCCATTGCTATAAAAATTATGGAAAAATTTTTGTTTTAAATTTTTATCTTTTTTATTACCAATAATTATATAATTTTCAAAGGTAGTATTACGTTGATTAATCCAATCATTTTTTTCATTAGGCTTTAGTACTTTTATGGGAAATTTACTATTCATACAGGATTTAAAATTAGCTATAATTTTTAATTTTTCCTCACGTGATAAATAGTCGCCAATATCATGGTAATAAATCTCAGCTTTTTCATTAGTTTTATTAGGATTTTTTACTAAAATAGTTATTGCTACTCCTGTCATTATATCAAAAACATTTTTTCCCTCTCGTTTAGCCATTTCTCCTGATTTAGCTCTAATTGCTCCTCGTAAATTAAATATATAAATAGAAGAAAATTCATGTTCAAAACAATATCGCATACCGTCCATAGAACTTCCGTCTAACCAGCCAGCATTAGAAACAAATGCTACAATACCACCATTTTCATTATCTATTCTATCACTAGCCCAACGAAAAGCTTTTATATAACTATCATAAATTCTATTTTTATTTGTTGCATTTGATTTATTTACATATGTTTCAGCTATACGTTTTTCTAAAGCAGGATAAGTTTCATTTTGTGCATTATCATTTGCAGAGCGTTGTCCTACGGAATACGGTGGATTGCCGATTATTACTTTCATCGGTGTTTTCTTTTGGTCAATAACTCTTTGGGAATTGCCAGGAAACATATCTGACCAAATATTAGCAAAACCATCATCTTCTATTTTTTTTTTATTGGCTATTGTTTTACCAAGTTGGAAGGTATCAGTTAAGCAAATGCCTTCGAATGGAATGTATTTATCTTTTTCTGCCATATCATGGAAAGTATTTTCTATATTAATAGATGCGATATAATAGGCGAGCAATATAATTTCATTAGCATGTAGTTCTTTTGTGTATTTACGTAATAAATCTTCTTTTCTGATCAATCCTAATTGTAATAAACGAGTTATAAAAGTACCTGTTCCTGTGAATGGATCTAATATATGAACATTTTCATCACTTAAACCATGTTTTCTGCCAAATTCTTTTTTGAGAATATCATTAACAGAATTTAAGATAAAATCGACTACTTCTATAGGTGTATAAACAATGCCCAATTTTTCTACAGTTTTTTTCAAGGCTAATTTAAAGAATTTATCATATAATTCTATGATTATTTTTTGCTTACCTTCTGCATTATCGACACCTTCACAGCCTCTTTTAATTGCTTTATAAAATTTATCTAATTCTTCACGTTCTTTTTCTAATCCTTGATTATCTAATAATGATAAAATTTCATTCATGGATTTAGAAATTGGATTGTTTTTTACAAAAGAATAGTTTTCAAATAATGCTTCAAAAACAGGTTGAGTAATCATATGTTGTGAAAGCATATCAATGGCATCTTCTGTAGTTATATATGGATTGATATTTTTATGCAAACCTTTTAAGAATTTATCAAAAGCTTGTTTATGTTCTCCATCTTTTTGGATTAACTGTTCTATGCGTTCTTTATGGCGACGTGCTATTTCTGCAACATTTTTTGCCCAATCTTCCCAATAGCGTTTAGTACCAACTTTTTTTACCATTTTAGCATAAATAGCATTTTGTAATTCTGAAAAATATAATGTAGTTTGTGTATATTCTTTACGACCTTCATTAACTGTTTCAGTCGTGCCTTCTTCTCTAGTACCATATGCAGTACCATCTGGTTCAGGTGTGCCACCTACTAAGATTTGTTCAGGTTTTGTTTTATTGAGTTCTATTTTATTAATTTTTGCATCAAAGCGGTCATCATGTGCACGCAAGGCATTTAATACACTCCATACTGTAGAGAAATCTTTACTTTCTTCTAAAGCAAGTTCAGGTTCTACATTTGGAGGCACTACTACAGGAATAATAATATAGCCATATTTTTTATCATAAGTAGAATTTGCAGGAGGTCTACGCATAACGCGACCTACAGATTGAACTACATCAACTTGTGAATTTCTTGAGGATAAAAATATTATGGCATCTAATGAAGGAACATCAACACCTTCAGATAAGCAACGTACATTAGTTAAGATATGGCAATCTGTATTAGTTGTATTAGTATTTTTTAACCATTGTAATTTTTCTTCGCGTTCAATGGCATTCATTGAGCCATCAACATGTTTAGCAGAAATATTTACAGTTTTTACTCTTTCTTCTTTGGATAAAGAATTGTAATAATCATCAGCGTAATTATTAAAAATATTGCTTATTGCTTTAGAAGTTTTTATATTAGAGCAAAATGCAAGTGCTGTATGCATAAATCCAGGATCTACTTCTTTTAAATCCAATGAATCTAAAGTCATGCGTTTAGAAAGAGCATTGATACAGCCAATTAATTTAGAAGCACTATCTGTGGAGATTTCTGTGCCTTTATCAGCAATAGCATTTTGGATACTTGCAGGAATTTGGTCTTCACCTATAGTCAATACTACTACTTTATAATCAGATAAAAGACCTTTTTCCACAGCTTCACTGAACCCAATGCGATATATTTCTTCACCATATTTTTCTATATCGTCCATAGAACAAAGTTCTGCATAACCTTGACGAGCCTTTTTCTTAGCTTCTTCGGTATAAATACGAGGTGTAGCTGTCATATAAAGGCGATGTTTAGCTTGTAAAAATTTATTATCGTGAACTTTTACAAATGCTGAATCATCTGTACCTTTTATTTTTATACCTGTAGTGCGATGAGCTTCATCACATACAATCATATCGAATATATATTTAGATTTATCTTCTATTTTTACAAAAGGCGTATTATTTGCTGATTGAAAAATATTATTATCATTTATTTCATTTGCATTTGAAAGTAAATGTTGTTGGATTTTGTGTACTACATCAATAGATTGGTATGTAGAAAAAATAATTACCATACCACCAGTTTTACTTTGTTGTATAAAACGCTGTTTAATTTGATAAATAGCAGTATCTACATTTGTAGTAGCTGGAAATGGTAAATCAATAGTAGAAGTATCATCTGAATCAGAATTTTTACTTTTTACTTTAGAAGAACTAGTATCTGAACAAATACATACAGGATAGATTATTCCAGTAGTATCATTTAGCCATGATTTTAATGTTTGAGATAATAATGCTATTGAAGGAACTAAGAATAAAATAAATCCATTTTTATTTGTTTCTTGTTCTACAACATTTAAGGCTGTGTAAGTTTTACCTGTACCACAAGCCATGATGAATTTACCACGTTCTTTAGTTTTAAAATATTCATGTGCTAAGGCAATAGCTTTTCTTTGATGTTCTCTAGGTGTCTTTTTCTTTAATTGTACAGATTTTCCTGTTTCACCATCAGCGAGAGCTTGCCAATCAATAGAAGCATTATCGAGTTCATAATATCCAAGTCGTTTAAATTCTATATGTTGATTTTTAATTAATTGTTCGGCATTTTTTCCAAAACTTTTTTTAGTATCAATCCAAAGACACAAAGAAAATTTTTGTGATTGTCCTTTGTCATCTAAAAATTTTCTATTAGAGTTTGCAATAAAATGACTTATATCATCAAGATTAATATTTGTCTTTTCATCATAAAATTTACATTGAATAGACCAATATTCATCATTAACAGTTAATGCAACTAAATCAATCCCTAAATCATTACCGCCAAAATCTTTTCTATATGGAAATTCATTCCATAACCAAACTTCTTTTAATTCATTTGCATATAAAGGATATGATAATAAAAAACGTTTCATAAGCATTTCAAAACGTTCACCTTTATTGCGTTCATTCCATGATTTTTTTCTATATATATCTAAGATTTGTTGAAATGACATAAAAATAACCCCTAATTACAAAATATATATAAATAGGATATGAAAATTTAATTTAAAAGTAAAGAAAAATAATATTTTTTATAGAAAGAAAAAATAATCTTAAAATGGTAAAATAGTTTTAGTATATAAATCTATAATGAGTTAAATAATACACTTATTTAAATTTTGCTATACTAATTATAAAAATGAATGTTATGCTTTGCTGGAGTGTTTGTAGTGATTAGCAAAAGTGAATTTGATGGTTTTATAAAAAAGAATTTGGTTGATGTATTTGGCAATGATTGTTTTGGTTATGAAATAGAAGATAAGTCTTATGATGTTTACTATAATAAAGAAGCTTATAATAAATTTATTTCTAAAATGCAAAATGGTAAATATAATAAATTTTATAATCAGTATAATCATGGTAAAGGAAGCGAATTGAAAGAGAAAAGAAATATGCCACCAAAGATGGCAAGTGTTGCTTCATCTTCAAGATTTTGTTATTTGGCTTTAAGAG
>CALVLC010000137.1 GCA_944336335.1 uncultured Bacilli bacterium
ATAATAAACTATTAAAAGTTATAGAAGAAAAACTTATGCCAATTAAATATATTAATAAATTATCTTGTGAGTTTAATGTAGAAAATGTAGATTTTGATTATTATAAAATATATAGTGATATTTCAGATTTACCAGAATTAGAATTAAAGCCAAAAAGTTATAGGATTATACAAGAGGAACAATATTATAAAAATGATATCTATATTGAGTCTAATAGATATATTAGATTTGAAATAAATTCAATTATACAAAATATACCAGAAGGTGAATATCCTGTTTATAGATGTAATTTATTTGATAAAAATAAACAGTTAATTAAAACCATACATCAGGTACCAATGGATACCTATTTATCATCTATACGCAGAGACTATTTTCTGTTGGCATTATTTTTTGATACAGAGGCAATTGAATTTAGTTATTTTAGTATCTATTGTGATGATGAGAGATTTCCTAGAACTAATGTATTATCCAAAGAATATTATATAAAAAAATAAGGAAAGTTATCTAAAAGATATGAAAAACATTATATAATAATAACAATAAATTCCAATTTTCAGAGTAGGTTTGATGAACAATTTTAATCTATTACGAACAATTTATAGTAAGTTATATAATCAACCACATCTTAGAATTCAATGTATTGAAAAGTCTAAGGTGTGGTTGTTTTTATTTCATATTTATCACGAAGATGGCTAACATAGCCATATAATATAATTAAGTTCGCAATTGTTATATAATGCGAAGAAAATGATATAATTAGTTGACTGTCCATGAAAACATCTGTTTTAGTGTACATTTTAATAACTATTAATTATGATATAATAAAATGAGAAATATTTGTATTCTAAGTATTATATAGATATTTAAATTAGAAGGAGGAGTTGGTTATGATATTATGGATTTTAGTTTTTGCTGGAATTTTAATATTCTCTTCAGGGATTTATTTTCTTGTAAAAAATTATAAAGATGGAAAGTATAGTTATGGATATGGATTACTGTCTTATACAGGTTTTGCAATGGTCTTGCTTGGAGTAATTTTGTTAATGGAGCCTATATTTACAAGTTTACCAGGAAATCTTGCGAATATAGCACCAAGTGTTATAACTATGTTTATTTGTATAATAGTAGGCAAATTACTTTTAAAACCAACATTTTTAAAAAGTAAAAAAGATGAATCGTAATATTAATATAATGTTAAATTAATAATGTACAATAAAAAAATGATAGTTATATTATATCGTAATTTATGATATAATATAACTATCAATAAAAAATTAGAGAGTATATTCTAGTTGTGTAGAGTGTATTCTCCTAACTTATATTAATAATCTAATATTTTTTGCTATTGATTTCTAAATTAAGTTTAGAAGTCTCTAGCTTAAAGCTAAAAGTACTCTTAGTCGTGTTTGAGTGCTTTTTTGCTTTATATAAATCAAGTAAAAATTTTACTATGTAATATATTGTTGCAATTTCCATACTTTCCACCTCCTTTCACTAGAAAGTAGGTGATTGTCTTTTGATAAGTTTAGTATGAATGCACTCAAAGAATATATTCAATTTTTATTTAGAATTTTATTATATCATATATTTATTAATAGATATACTGTTAGTTTACATTATTAATATAATACGAACTAATAACAAAACGACTGGTAATATGCACCAGTCATTTTTGTTATTTACATCTAACAACCAAATAGTTTAACATAGCCTTATTTAACAAGTTATATAATACAAGCAATATAAGATAGTTTACAATTGTTATATATTATTCAATAACTATTATTTATATTTTGGGAAAGGAAGGTGTTTAATGAAATATACAAAAAAAGTACCAGAAACTGATTTTAATTTAAGAGATGAATTAATATCGAAGGGGTGGAAAAAAATAAAAGAACCTTCAAATCTAATGTTATCAATTTTATTATCACTACCTTTTAGGTTCGTAAATGGTATTATTTTTATTAGTATTGCATATCCTTTATACCCACCTTTGAAAGAATTTCTAAATAGTAATGATAATTTTGGTATTACATTAAATATAAATTATACAACTCTATTATTATATATTTTAGGTATTTACTTATTTATGACCATACATGAATTTACTCATGGTTGTTTTATACCTAATTTTTTAAAATCTAATAAAACATATTGGGGCATTAATGCTTTTTGTGGATTTGTTTGTACTACTGAAAAAATCAAAAAGAGTAGATATATAATTATTTCTATTATGCCATTTTTTTTATTATCGATTATATTTCCAATAATACTAAGTGCATTAGGATTATTAAATAATTTTATAGTATTTTTATGTTTTTTGAATGCGATGGGTTCATGTGTTGACTTTTTAAACATATGTATTATATTAAGCCAAGTTCCAAATGGTTCTTATATTATAAATAATGGATTTGAAACATATTTTAAGCAGCTACCACCTTATGAAGATAGATTAGGTTAATAAACAATATTAATATATTGCTAAATAATTTATATAAAAATAGCTAGACAATGGAAACTCCTTAAATAGAGTATTAAATGTACCGTATAGATAGTTTAATTTAACTGTTGATATAGTATATTTTTGTATATATTATAATCGTTAATAGTAGTTAGAAATATAAGTATAGTTAGTTTAGTATATTTGTGCTTAAAAGTTAAATAAAAAGACTATAAATTGTTGTAAGGTCTAGACCAATAGGTCTATTAACTTTAGCCTTTACATAATATTTTATAGTCTTTTATAATGTTCAAAAGCACTTATATATTATACATGTATACTATGTTTAACATATTGAATTAACTTATTTATTTAATACTTACTCTTGATAAAAATAACAATACGTCTAGCTATTTTTATTATTTATTTATCACACAATTGTATAACAGAGCCAAAAATAAAAAACTTTAGTTATTTTATTAACATATTTTTAATAACTAAAAAAATAATTGTATTGTATTGGAATTAATATTTATTACTTATGTTTAAAAATTACGTTAAGTTATTTAACTTTATATATTATTGTCTAATTTGTATATTTTGTTTAATTTTTATTTATATTGTTATCTTTAATATAATTTTAAACATTTTATAAATTGATGCTCTCCTCATATCTAAAGAAAGGAGCTTTATAGTAATTTATTGTAACAAACAATATTTCACAACTACTTCTTTTGTTAAAATAATAAAAGTAACTTTTTTGCTTATATCTATTAATTTCATTCGTTTTTACAAAATAGTTGCCAAAAAGTTTTTCGTTTTAGCTATAAGGAGTCTCAACTTCTAAGTATTATATATTATAAAAGTATATTTAATTTACTATAATTAATTGCATAATAGCAAAGTGGATTCAAAATATTTAATAAAAACAATTTTAAAAAAGAAAAACAAAAAAAATAAAATATATGATATTATATGATAAAAAAATAAGTTATAATATAATTAAAGAGTATTAAAAATGGGTTTATTAAGGGGGTAGAGTAATGAACTCTTATTTAGAAACAAAAGATAAAAAATATTATGAAAATAATAATTTAAATTACGGAAAAACAAAAGAAGAAACAAAAGATTTTAAATTGTTTTATAATTGTAATAATAAACACAACACTTTAACTTTAGATAATAATACTATTAAAAAATACATACCAAGAAGAGTATTAAATATTATATCAAAAGAATATGATTTTATTGATATAAATCAAAAAATTGTTACTTTAAGGCATAAAAAATGTAACTTTGAATTTGAGGTAGCATATAGTGATATAATAAACAACCACAAAGTAGAATGTCTTATTTGCTCAAAAAAAGAAACAAAAGAAAAAATAAAATTAGAATTAGATGTTATATATAACAATGAATATGAATTAGTTGATATAAAAAATAATAACTCATACAATAAAATTTTAGTAGTAAAGCATAAAAAATGCGATAAAGAGATTAGCATTAATTATCCAGAAATGCTTCAATTAAAATTATATTGTACTAATTGCAATAATAAAATATTAGAAGAAGATAAATACAAATACAATATAAAAGATACAGAGAAAAATAGAAAAATAAAAAAAGATATTGAAAAAAAATTAAATAATGAATTTGAAATAACAGGTATATTCACAGGAAATAAAAAACATTTTGTTGAAATGAAACATATTTGTGGTTATGAAGCTTTAATGTCTCCTTATAATTTAATTCGAAAAGGAAATCAAAATAAATGTCCAGAATGTGATAGAAAAAGAAGAGAAGAGAATTTTTTAGATAAAGTAAATAATAAATTTGAAATACTTTCTCCATATAATGGTTTTGAATCTATGATAAAAGTAAAAAAAATCAGTTGTGGTCATATTTATAGAACAAAAGCAGTATACTTACTAAGTGATAGATACTCATGTCCTATATGCAAAGATGAACAAAATTTGCAAAAAGTAGGTGAAAAACTTAAAAGATTAAGCAATGGAAAATTTTCATTAACAACTAAATTCTATCCTAAGAAAGATAGAATTATAGAAGCAATATGTAATGATTGTGGAAATACTAAAAAAATAAAATTAGATGATATAGCAAATTCTAGAATTAGTTTATGTCGTTATTGTGTGGAAATAGATAGGCATAATAAATTTGTAGAAAAAATATATAATAAGTTCGGAGAAGATTTTACTGTTATTGGGAAATATAAAAATGAAAAAACGCCAATAAAAATAAAGCATAATGAATGTGGACACATAATGGAAAATAAACCTAGAAATTTTCTTAATATAAAAACAAAATGTACATTATGTGAAGGGTTAATAAAAAGAGACACAAAAATAGTTAAAAATGAAATTTCTAAATTAACTAATGGTGAATTTTCATTAAGAAGTGAATATAAAAATAATTATACCAAAATTTTAATAAAACATAATAAATGTAATAGAGTTTTTAATGCTAAAGCTAGAAATTTTTTAAAAAAACCTAAATGCCCTTATTGTGATGGTGTAGGTAGTTTTTTAACTCAAAAAGAATTTGCATCTAGAATTAATAATAAGTATAAAGGTGAGTATAAAGTTATCGGAAGATACACTTCAAGACGAGGAACTGTAGAAATGTTACATACAAAATGCAATGAATTATTCTTAATAGAAGCTAGAAAACCATTGACTTGGAGTGTAAATACAACCCTTTGTCCTGTTTGTTCTGAAAAAAATAGTACTTTTTTAGAATTTAATAAGCAACAATTTTTACATAAATTTAATGAAATATTAGGAAAAGAATATTCTATAATTAGTGATACAAATAATGATATG
>CALVLC010000138.1 GCA_944336335.1 uncultured Bacilli bacterium
GACAAAAGGCATTATGAATGGCTTCCTGTATCTTTGACGGAAACAGGCCCGTACAAAGACGTGCTCTCTTATTTCTCCAGCCTTTTGGGAATCGAGGTTATCCGTCCGGAAGACCTTAGAAGCTACTTCAACGATAATCACGTTTTTTTGGAAACCCGAGAAAATGACTGGCTTATTAGGCTTTACAAGTTGTATGAGACTGTCCCTAATATTTTTTCCGAATCGAATTATAGAAATATCCTCGATGCTGTGATTATCCGCACAGCATCTGGCCGTATAGTAGCTCCATACCGGAAATCGCAGTCTTCTTATTTGCCCAACGTATTCCTTCCGTCGAAGAAGGCGATGCAGGCCGAGGTGGAATTTGTTCATCCATATCTATTTGAGAATTGCCGTTCCTTTTTTGAGAATGTACTGCACCTGAAGACGCCCAACGAGTATGAGCATTTTGTAAAATCCCTTGAAAAGCGGTATGCTGGTGCAGATTTTAGCGGCTCATTTGAGGAGCATGTTCAAGACATACATATCCTTGTCAAGTATCTTAGGAACCCCGACTACGAGGATGACCTGAGACAGATTGTTCGGAAAGCGTTCTACATAAAGTGCCGGTCAGAAGGCAATGTATACTGGGTGCAGCCACATTCAAAGGTTATTCTGTTTCCGCAGTCTGAAACTGGTCTAATGCTGGAGCAATACTACAAGGGAATTGCACAGGATATTTTCTTCGTAGATTTTGACGCATACCAATCAGCTGGAATCACCTTTGATGACCTTCGGTTGCTTGGTGTTACGGACAAAATCATAACCGGGGATGGAAAAACCTGGGGTGAATACTATACTGGGAATCCTGGACGCCAGCCTGAGTGGAGAACGATCGGAGCCTTTCGCTGGAAACTTGGGATTGATAAGTTAGAGGAGGTTCTTCTTTACATCTCCCAGCATGCGAAGGCTAAAGATGCCTTAATAAAATCACAGGTGATTTTCAAGACACTGCAGGAGAACATGAATCGTCTTGTTGGTACTGTTTATATCGGCGGAGGAACACCAGATAAATATAACGAACCTGCAGATGTAATCCATACGTTAAACAGGGATGGGTTTAATTGGCGTCTTTCCGACTGGAACGGGAAATGGCTCTATACAGAGTCTGGGGAGCTGGTTTCGCACAAGGCTATATCAAAGCATGATTTGAACAAGTCGCTATACGGGAAAGTAAGCCTCGATTCAAATCTGTACGACATCCTTGGATTTAAGAAAGGGAAAATTGACCAGTATGAGGCTATCG
Source organism: uncultured Bacilli bacterium (assembly GCA_944336335.1). Lineage (GTDB taxonomy): Bacteria > Bacillota_I > Bacilli_A > RFN20 > CAG-826 > Onthovivens. The sequence goes on from CALVLC010000138.1 coordinate 1,286, forward strand.
TCAAGGATTACGATGCCTTGCCGGATGAGAAAAAACAAACCTATTTTGAAATTGAGCTGGAACGCCGATTTCACATTACACCAGAGCAGCTCAGCCGCGAATTTGGTGGTCTGTCTCTACAAGAAAGCTCTACAGACCAATCTAAGGAGGACGAATTTGAGTTTCCGACCGTTTCTGTTAAGAACTGGGAGGCACTGAAGAAGCATGCTGCTCAGATACTGTCCTATGCCAGCCCTACCGTATACGCGACTGTCGTGAGACGTATCCGCGTCAGCCGACCGCAAGACGATATCCGCGCATACTTGATGAATATGTACCGAGTGGACTCGTCTTATCGGTATGCCTGCCAGTTGTGCCACAAGCCGTTCTCCAATGTGGAAATGTGCCAGTTGGAACAAAAGCCGGATGTAGAGCTTGACCCGTTGAATGTCTGTCTTTGTCCAAATTGTGCTGCAAAGTTCAGAACGCTGCGAAATGATAAGTACCTGGCAGACCGTCTCATAGATTCCATCCTTGATGTCTCTGAAAACGAGATTGAGGAGAATGACCACGTCTCAGTCGCCATCAACGATTATGACTTCTGGTTCACGCCTACTCATATCGCCGAAATCATAGAGTTGCTTAAGCTGAAAAAGAAGGCTACAGAGGAACGCAAAGCATCATCGCAAACAGTAAGCAAGCCTAAGCCGAAACCGACAGCAGAAGCACCTGAGCGAAATATTGCTACTCCCGAGCAGCAAAGGAAGGAAGATACTGAGCCCCCTACTGTAGAACCGGAGGAGGAAGAACTGCAGAGCGATACAAGCGCATATGGTGAGCTCATCGGAAGACGGGTATTCCACAAATCGAAGAAAGCCTACGCTCACGTAGTTGGATGCGAGGGAGAGTACGTAGTCTTAAATTTCGAGAGTGGGGATAAAGTCGGTCAGGATGTCAAGTATAACCTGACCATGTGCTTGAATAATGGGTGGATTGAAGTTGTCGATTAACATTTTTTAATTTGGGCATACTCTTTAATTATTCCCTGGTCCAGCCACGTAGGAGCCCAGATGCCAGCATCAGGCACACCTCGGCTGTGCTCTGGCGGAACAGTCCTCTGCTGATTCCCGACGGAGTGAACGCCCGGTATTGGTCCGAGCAGGCCGCCCGGCAGAGGCATCTGGCAGCGCAGTATGCCCTGGCCAAGCTGTACCTCTCGGACGATTTGGAGGTGCATGATACCGCACAGGGCGTGGAATGGCTACGCTACGCTGAGGAAGGCGGCAGCAGTTGGGCCATGTACCGCCTGGGCAAAGAGTTGCTCCGTGGCGAAGTCATGGAACAGGATACAGCAGTTGAGGTGGAGTGGTTCACCCGTTTCGCCGAGGGCGGGAATTCCTATCCTGGTGCGGGAGCATGAACAGACCCCGGACAACCCCATCCTGTTCCCGTCGCCCGCACCGGCGGCTACTGGAGCCCGGACGCGGTGTCCAGGACTAACCGGAATGGCGAAGGCGGGCATTGAGGAGCGTGTTCGCTTCCATGATCTGCGCCATACTTTCGCCACGATGGCCCTCTCCAGCGGTGTGGATGTGAAGGCACTGTTCAATATGCTGGGCCATTTCAGTGCCAGGATCACCCTCGACACCTATACGCATATCACCAATGAGGTGCAGAGAGGTGCAGTGGAAAAGACCGGCGGCTTCATGGAAACGGCCACGGCCAAGCCGGAGTTGAAATCCGCTGGAGGAGAACTGGTGCAAGGTGATACCGTTCAAGAGGTGGGATAAAAGAAGCGACGCCCAGGGGACAAAGCCACGTCCCCTGGGCTTTATAATTTGATAGTTAGCCATAAATCAAATGGTTAAAGAGTTGTGGAACATTCAAAGTCATCTGCTACGATCTCGACTGCATCATCAGCGGAATCTTGATCGCCAGAGAAGTCTCCTTCAAAAAACCATTTGTAAGCTCGAACGCTAATGGCTTTTGTTTCTACTAAATCAAGGCTACCGCCTATGATTGCACCAACACCTGGGACAAGCTTACCAAGATTGATAATGCCCTTGCTACCGAATTTTGTGATTAGCCTAAACCCAACTTTTTGGTTGATTTTTATCAAGACCTTCCCAGGAATTTTCTTAATCAATCCGTTTGCAAACTTAATCCCAAACTTGATTCCAGCCTGTTTGACCAACGCATTTACGGATACACCTGCAAGGCATGCGTACACAAATGTTTGGGTTTGATCGCTATTGAGCTCAAAGCCGGCCATATACGCTGTGCAGGCGATCATGCGCATTTGCACATATAAAACACTACCAATATTGGCGGGAATGGCAACGGGTATTGTAAAAACTCCACCAAATCCAGAAATGAAACCAGAGGTAGTGCATTTGATAATTTGGTTATTTATCATGGCCTTGCATGCCTGCTGCTTGGTGGGATATTTGTCCAAATAGTCGTTGGCTAATTCCGCTACAGGTGGACTAACAAAGGGTACGCCATTGAGACATTTTTCGTAGCAAGCATCAAGGAGAGCCATGATATCTTCCTGAGAAATGCCTTTCTTTTCTTTGCTCATAATGTAATCACCTCAGGTCTATTTTCTAAATACCAGACAATTTCCATGTTATTATATGGGAGGCAGACACAAAACTCAAGGACTTATTGTATCTACACTGTAATTGTTTACCTTGTCTTCAGTGCCTTTCGGGTGAGATACTGTTTGATTGGAGCTATACCTGACCCTGAATGGGAATCTTGTCATCTAATCAACAGATGACAAGAAAGACAACAAAAGTCATCGTTAGGGACAGCCATTTCTAGGCTGCCCCAGGGCGCAGAGCAAGATCTGCAATCTGTGGAAAATGGACCACCCGGTTGTGCCGGAGCAGGGCAACCGGCGAGAATATCGCCATCTGGGAGAATGAAGGACAAAACATCTCGGCGTATCAGTTTTTAACACGCTATAAACAAAGAATATCGCCTTCCGGAATCTGCGGGTTTCGGAAGGCGCTTCTTAGGCTTATTTTGCAATTTGATACTTGATGCGATTGCCGTATTTTGCAGAGCGCAGCAACCCAAGTTTTTCAAACTTGAGTACAAATCCACGGATGGTAGCATAGGCCGCATTGCCAAAGTCCTTTTCCAGCTGCTTGGTGGAGAACTGGCACTCCCCATAAGCGGTGAGGACAAACTGCCACAGGGCCTGTTCTTTTTCTGTGACATCGCCCCGGGACAAAGCGTTCTGGAAGGTTTCTGTGGTGTTGGGATCCGGCAAAGCCGAGACCAGCTTGTGGTACACATGTTCAATGAAATAGGT
>CALVLC010000139.1 GCA_944336335.1 uncultured Bacilli bacterium
GCCATCGACCGTCAGGCCATCATCGACGCTCTGTACTCCGACGTGGGCGAGGTCGCCTGCACCGCGCCTGTCAACCCGCTGGTTTGGGGCTACCATGACTTCGGTGTGATCGAGCAGGATCAGGACAAAGCCCGCGAGCTGATGGCCGAGGCCGGCTATCCCGACGGCTTTGAGTTCTCCATCATGGTCTACACCAGCTACAACAAGTCTCTGGAGACCTGCGAGATGATCGTTTCCGATCTGGCCGAGGTTGGCATCACCGCCACCATCGAGACCGTTGACAACGCCACCTTCAACTCCTCCATGGGCAGCCGCAGCACGCCGGGCGAAGACTTTCCCTGGGGCATGTTCTTCATGGGTTACGGCGCCGGCACCGCGGACTGCGACGAAGGTCTGCGCCGCATCTGGGAGACCTCTCCGGACGGCAACAACAACAACAACTACGGCTGGTATTCCAACGCCAAAGTGGACGAGCTGCTGAATGCCGCTGCGTCTGAGATGGACGAGGAAGCTCGTCTGGAGCTGTACAAACAGGCTCAGCAGATCCTGTACATCGACGATCCCGCCGCGATCTGGACCAACGACCGTCTGACCATCTGGGCCACCAGCGACAAAGTGGAAGGCCTGAAGCTGAACGTGAACAGCGTCATCTTCTGGGACGAACTGCGCTGCGCCGAGTAATATTTTCTGAGCAAAGGGCCTTCTCCATTGCGCGAAGGCCCTTTCGCTTTCACAGAAAACAATTCTGCGTTGCAGAAAAGGTTGCCACGGGTTTTCCAAAATGGTAAAATCGAAACACCGGCGCCGGCGGCGCAGAAAATCTGGTTGGGCAGGTAACTGTATGAAATACAATTCAAAAGTGGATCTTGTTTACAAGGCCATTCTGGACGGCGTGAAAAAAGGCGACTGCCTGCCGGGTGATCGCATTGTGATCAGCCGTGTCGCCAAGGAAAACGGCTGCAGCGAGATTCCTGTGCGGGAAGCGCTGCGCCGGTTGGAAAGCGAAAAAATCGTGGAGCTGGTCCCCAACAAGGGCGCTGTGGTCACGCAGGTCAGCAAAAGCTTTCTGGAGCAGCTGTTCGTGGTCAAAGCCATTCTGGAGGGGCAGGCGGTGCGCATCGTGGTGGACCACATCACCGATGCGCAGCTGGCAAAGCTGCGCGATCTGGCCGAAAAAATGCGCGAGGCCTTTGAGCAGGGAAACCTGAAGCGCTGTTCTGCGCGGAACCGAAAATTTCACATCGACCTGTACAGCACAACCGGAAACGATGTGCTGGTGCAGCACATTGCCGAGCTGTGGAACAAGTGGCCGCTGGGCCACTACGCCAACCAGGTGCCGGACGAATGGTACCGCATCTCCACCCAGCAGCACTTTGATCTTCTGGATGCCATTGCGGCAAAAGACAAAGACCGGGCGGAGCAGATCATGTGGGCGCACAAGCGCGGCGCTGTGGAAAATGTGGGCAAGCGCACGGAGTCCCACGACATTGCAGAATAAGATTTTTTCATAAAAGCCCCCGGCGGGAACATCCCGCCGGGGGCTTTTGCGCAGTATGAGCAGCGGCGGGAACACACCCCGCCGCGCTTTTTTCGTGGGTACGTTTGGAAAACACCGGGCACACCGCCCCAAAACGGCCTTTTGTACCCTCGATGACGAATTGTTGAATGTTGAAAACCTGTTGTCCGATTCGCATAGAAAAATAAGATATAATTGTGAGAAGATGAAAATATCGCCCGATTTTATTGGCTTTTTGCGACCGTTTTTATAATATTGTTAGACAATCATTCCTTCATTCAAACTGTCCGCAAGACAATTTGGAAAGGAATGGGAATGGGCAGAAATTGGAAAAGGAGAATGAAATCATGAGAAAAAGACTGATGGCACTGTTTTTGAGCGCTGCGATCGCGGCGTCTGCACTTCTCACGGGCTGCGGTTCTGCGGCATCCGGCAGCACGGCGGCAAGCCAGGAAGTGGTCACCTTTAAGATGGTAGGCAACAACGCTTCCGCTTTGTCCACCGAGGCCGCCAAGAAGATTGCGGCACTCATCGAAGAGAAATCCAACGGAACGCTGAAACCCGAACTGTACCTGGAAGGCCAGCTGGGCGACAACGACGAAGACCTGTGCACCGGCCTGTCCGAGGGCAACTACGAAATGCTGATCAACGCCGAGATGCTGTTCAACTGGGCTGTGCCCGAGTGGATGGAGCTGTTCAACATGGCGTTCATCTTTGAGAACCAGCAGCACCTGCAGAAATTCTGGGAGAGCGACATCGGCGCCGACCTGGGTGAGCAGCTGGTTGAAAAATACGGCGTTCGCGCTTACCTGAACACCATCGCTCTGCGTGGTCCCCGTTACCTGACCGCCAACAAGCCCGTTTACAGCGTCAGCGACATGGCGGGCGTGAAACTGCGCACTCCCAACAACGCAGGCGTGATCGCTTCCTGGACCGCAACGGGTGCCAACGTGACCCCGGTTGCCTGGGGCGAGCTGTTCGGCGCTCTGCAGACCGGTATCGTCAACGCCCAGGAGAACCCCCTGGCCAACATCGATCAGGCTGGCCTGTACCAGGTTCAGAGCTATCTGATGCAGACCGAGCACCAGTACACCAACTACTTCATGTTCTTCAACGAGGCATGGTGGCAGTCCCTGAGCGACGAGCACAAACAGATCATCAGCGAGGCCATTGACGAGGGCTTCACCTGGCACAACGAGCAGGTCAACGCCGAGGACGAGGCCTTCCTGGAGAGCTTCCAGGAGAAGGGCATGACCCTGATCACCAAAGACGAGATCGACATCGAGTCCTTCAAGGAAGCCATCATCCCGCAGCTGCTGGAGGAGAACAAAGACGTGTATCCCGAAGGCGCTTACGAGCAGATTCAGGCTCTGAATCAATAAGAATCAGTAAAACAAATTCGCAACACGGAAGGGGCGCTTTCAAGTGCAAAAGTTCGCGCGAGCAATTTCCCGTGCGGCCGCATGGCTGGAACAAATCGTGCGCGTTGTGTCCATGCTGGTTGTGGGCTTTCTGATCTGCATGGTGTTCCTGCAGGTCGCCCGCAGAACGTTGACGGGAAAATCCATTGTTGAAATCGAAGAATTGTCCATTGTACTGGCGTCCTGGGTGGCCTTTTTGACCATCTCCTACGCCGTGCGCAAACGCGTACACGTCCGCATCGACGTGCTCACGGCAAAGCTGCCCTTCCGTGTGCAGCATGTGCTGGAACTGCTGATCCAGGTGGCCATCTTTGTGATGGCCATCGTCCTGGTAGTCTTTGGCTGGCAGCTGGCTCAGAACAAGATGATGGTGCCCATGACGGTGCTTCCCATCAACTCCATCTGGTGGTACATTTCCTATCCGGTGGGCATGAGCTTCACATGCTTCTTTTTGTTCGACAATGTGGTGCAGGAACTGGCCACCGTTGTGACCGGCCAGGACCCGCGCGAGCCCAGCCAAGAGGAGGGATGACCGTATGTCGGCCGGCATTTCCATCGGTTCGCTGTTCATGGGCGGCATCACGGTAGGTATCCTGATGGGCCTGTTCATGATGGCCACAGTGTACATCATCGCCAAAAAGCGCGGCTATCCCAAGCACAAACGTTCTAGCTGGAGTGAACGAATCAAGTCCTTCTTCTCTGCGCTGCCGGCGCTGCTGTCCCCGGTCATTCTGGTGGGCGGCATCTTCTCCGGCTACTTCACTCCCACCGAGGCGGCGGCTGTGGCGGTCTTCTATTCTCTGATCGTCGGCATCTTCGTCTATCGGGAGCTGAAACGGAAAGACATCATCCGCGTGATGACCACCGGCATTGAAAACCTGGGTCTGGTCATGCTGCTGTTTATGGGCACATTTATGGAGACGAACGCCAGCATTTTGATCCTGACGCCCATTTTGATGCCCATTGTGACACAAATCGGCGTGCATCCGGTTCAATTTGGTGTTATAATAATCTTTGCATTGATGATCGGTCTGCTCACGCCGCCGATGGCGATCTGCCTGTTCCTGACCTCCAAGCTGGGCGGTATTTCCTTCCAGCGGGCGTTTAAGGCGGTCACGCCGTATTACATCGGTCTTCTGATCGTGTTGCTGCTGATCAACGTGTTCCCGCAAATTACACTGGCTGTACCAAAACTGTTATTGGGAAGCTCATTTTAAAGGAGACTG
>CALVLC010000140.1 GCA_944336335.1 uncultured Bacilli bacterium
CAGGTCGTACAGCAGCTCGCACGCCCCGTGATTGACCTGATAAAACGCCTGCGGCGGAATGTGCAGCCGCAGGCCGCACAGGGTGTCCTCGATCCAGTCCCGGCCGTACAGCAGACGCCAGCGCCGCCCCAGCACCACGTTGGTGCGGGCGGGATTGATATTGAGCATCAGGCAGCTCAGCTGCGGGAAGCGCGCGGTCAGCTCCCGGACCAGCGTCGCCTCGCCCGGCATACAATCGGCCGAGAGCACCAGGCAAAGCATCAGCTCCCCGCTCTTCTCTCCCTGGCGAAGATAGATGTGGCGCAGCAGGCCCCGGCCGGTCTCCTCCCGGTAGGGCTCGATATGCAGACGCCCGGCCAGCTCGCAGACCGCGCGCACCACCTCGCCGAACAGCGGGGGCTGCAGCAGGCAGTCCCCGGCGGGCACCAGACGGTGCGAATAGCCGGCGTAAAAGCCGGCGCACAGAGCCCCATCCCGCCCCAGCCCGACCGGATACTGCGCCTTGTTGCGGTAGCCGGCGGTCCGTCCGGTGCTGCGCACCGCCTCCACATCGGCCTCCAGCCCGGCCTTGCGGAAGGCAGAGCGCACGTATCCCCGCTTCAGCTCCAGCTCATACGCATAGCTCATGCAGCGATAGGCGCAGCCCCCGCAGCCCCGTGCCGGGCAGTCGTCGGGGATGCGGTGGGGGGAGGGCTCCAGCAGACGGACCGGCCGGGCGACCAGATAGTCCCGGGTCAGCTTGATCACCTGGGCCTCCCACTCGTCGCCGGTCACGCCCCCGGGCAGGAATACGGTCTGCCCGTTCCGCGCGCCGGCATTCTGCAAATGCCCTACGCCGCAGCCCAGGTTGTTCACATCGGTAACGGTCAGGCGGATGGTGTCGTTCTTGCGCATCAGACGTAAAACTCCTCCCCGCTCTCCAGGCAGAGGCACCCCAGCCGGCCGCCGAAGGCAACGCCGCAGTCCAGGAAAATACTGCCGGCGCCCCGGACAATCCGGCCATCCCTGCCTGGCACATGCCCCACCAGCAGGGTAGTGCCGGGTATGAGCTCGCGGCCGGGGTTCAGCGGCTCGGTGAAAAAGTCCTCGGGGCAATAGTCCTCCAGGTCCCGCTCCGGGCGGTAACCGGCAATTCCGGCGTGCACCATCAGGTAATTCCGGCCTGCCACGGTTGCCTCTTCAAACAGCGCCATATCACACAGGTATTCCAGAACTCCCTCCCGCTGCTCGGCGTCCAGCGTGCGGAAGCCGTTGAGCGTGGCCTGCCCGCCGTCCCCGACCCAGCGGGTCATCTCGGCGATATATTCCGGGGTGGGGTCGGTTCCCTCCCGCAGCATCCGGTCAAAGCCCGAGAGCATCCGTGCCGCGAGGAAATCATGCTCCCCCGCCACCGGGTAGACGTTTGCCCGCATACTCAGGTCCGAGACCAGCTCCATCGATTCCTCGCCGTAATCCACCACATCCCCAAGCACATACATCACGTCGGCGTCGCCGAAGCGGACGGTGCGGAGCAGCTCGGTGAATTTGCGGTAGGCGCCGTGCAGATCCGACAGCACATAAGTCATGGTTTTTTCCCCTTTCCGGTATCCGGTATCACAGTACACGGACGGTGTTGCTGTCGGCCAGATCGATGCAAAGCGACCCGTCAAGGCCGGCAAGCATCTGCCGCAGCGTCTGACAGACCGGGTTTTCGGTGTAAAAATGCCCGGCCGCCAGCAGATTCATGCCCCGCTCGGGCGCCTCGGAGAGATGGTGATAGGCCAGCTCCCCGGTCAGATAGGTGTCTGCCCCGGCAGCCCGGGCGGCCGGCAGCTCGTCCGAGCCGCTGCCCCCCAGCACCGCCACGCGCCGCACCGGCAGGCCTGCGTCCCCCGCCAGCACACCGGGGGCGCCGGTCACCTGACGCACCCGGGCAGCAAATTCGGACAGCGTCATTGCGGCCGGCAGTACGCCAAGCCGCCCGATGGCCTCGCCCTGCGGCCCGAAGGGCGTCACCTCGGTCAGCCCCAGCGCGGCGGCCAGCGTGTCGTTCACGCCCCCGCACACCGCGTCCAGCCGAGTGTGAAAGCTCATGGCGCTCACGCCCGCGCGCAGCAGGCGAATCACCTTGGCGGCCACGGGATCCCCCGGCTCCGCCGCCCGCAGCGGGCGGAAGACCAGGGGGTGGTGCGAAACAATCAGGTCGTATCCGCCGGCAATGGCCCGGTCGGCCACCCCGGCGGTGATATCCAGCGCCACCAGGACCCGGCGCACCGGCGCGGCGGGATCCGGGCAGCACATCAGCCCGTCGTTGTCCCATTAGCAGGAAAGTGAGCGCGGGATGCGCTCCTCCAGCTTTGCGTACAGCTCTCCGACATTCATATCGGGTTCTCCTCTCGGTCTGAATTGGCGGCAGGGGCGGACTGTCCGGCCCCCAGCCGGGCCAGACGGCTCCGCAGCTCGGCAGCCAGCGCTTCCTCCGCGCCCGTGTCGGCTCCGCCGCGGCGCTTTCCGCCGACAACCTCCCGCAGCCGCTCCAGCTGCCGCAGGCAGAAGCCGGCCTGCAGCGCCGGGTCGGCGCCGGGGTCAAAGCGCCCGTAGGCCAGCTCCCCCGGGGTATAGGTCTGCACCGCGCCTCCGAAGCGCGCGCAGACGGTCTGATAGTACTGTCCGTCCTCCAGGCTCAGCCGCTCGGCGCGAATTTCAAATCCCTCGTCCAGCAGCCAGCGCCGCAGGCATTCCGCCCGGCTCATGGGCTGCAGAATCAGCCCGACCCCGGCGCTGCGCAGCCATGGCGCCGCGGCCAGAATGCGCACAATCAGCTCGCCCCCCATGCCGAAGACCAGCACGTCGTCCGGGCAAAAGCGCTCCACTCCCCGCAGCCCGTCGGTCAGCAGCAGGGAGATGCGGTCGGAAAGCCCGGCCGCGCGGATGTTGGCCTCGGCCCGCGCCAGCGGCCCGCGGTTGACGTCGCAGGCCACCGCCCGGGCGGAAATACCCCGCCGGACGGCCTCGATGGGCAGATAGGCATGGTCGGTGCCGACGTCGGCCAGCGTGCCTCCCGGCGTCAGATCGGGCAGCGCGCTGAGCAGCCGTGGCCCCAGCGGCTTTGTGCGGTTCTGCATGGGCTTCTCCTTTCCCCGCCCGGGCGGATATGAAAAAACGGAGACTGGCTCCGTGCGGCAGTCCCCGCGTCCGCGCGGGGGGCGGC
>CALVLC010000141.1 GCA_944336335.1 uncultured Bacilli bacterium
GAGACCGATCCAGAGGAAATCTACCGGATTGGTTTGCAGCGGACGACAGCTAAAATGACCCGTAAGGGGATCCGGTTTAATAATATGTATTATATTCCTCAGAATGAGGCTTTGCTTATATCCAATGGTGACAACTGCACGATCGCCTATGACACAAGGGATATAAGTCGAATTCATGTTATCAAGGCTGGCGCTTACCACCTGTGTAAAATAAGTGGAACGCTGCAGAAAGGGATTTGCCAAGTGGAATGGGACACAGAAAAATGTAGGCAGCGTGAGGTGGGAAAAGCCGCTCAGAAGCAGCAGATTACTGCCGAGGTGAAATTGACCTGCGAACTGCAAGGTGTCATCGCAAAAGCGAATAAGCGCAAGGAGGGCTTAGTTTATGAGTAAGTACCCGAATGAGCAGACAGTAGGTGCGGTATATGATGATGCTCCGGCCGGTAATCCGTTTCTGGCCGCTATGCCGGATATGCTGCCGCCGGAGAAGGTTTTTGAAACGATTGGAAGCAAGCCACCCATACCACATAATTTAAGCCAAATGACGGCAGAAGAGCGAAGAAGACAAATCCCTGTTTTAAGCACTGTCTTTATCCCGATGAACTATATGTATAACCTGTATGATATCCTCTACCGTGCGATCCAGACGACCTACACGACCCGGACCATGTTGGATGAGATCCGCCAGATTAATGCGCTGTTCACTGACGGGGAGAAATTATCCTTTTCAACCGGAGCGGATAGTGGATCGATCCTGGGTGTACCGGGGATCGGGAAGACATCCACGATCAAACGCTGCCTGTCCACTATGCCGCAGGTGATCGAGCATACTGAGTACATGGGAAAAGCTTTTTTCTGCAAACAGGTCTTATACCTGCATGTGGAATGCCCTTCGGACTGCTCGGTCAAGACGCTGGCGTTCAATATTTTAGCTGCGCTTGATAGGGCGATTGGTTCGCATTATCTGGACAACCTGACAGTGCTCCGCTCTGCATCGGCCAGCGCAGCGGCAACGCAAGTCAAGATCCTGTGTATGACACATCATGTGGGGCTGATCCTGGTGGACGAAATACAAAATGCTGTGGTAACGGCGAGAAAGAACCGACAGGTAAAGCCCCTGATCAAATTCCTGGTGGAATTGACCAATGACACCAGCACGGGTATCTATTTTGTCGGGACGCCGCTTGCTGAAGAACTGTTCACCAGTCAGGAGCATTTGAAGAGAAGGACGAGAGGGGTTCGCTTGCTGCCCCTCAAGCCGGACGGAACCTATCTGGATTTTCTGAACGGGATTTGGGGGTATCAGTACACGGCCAAATCTGCGCCTTTGACCGATAAGCTCGCCTGTAAGCTGTATGATCACTCTGGAGGTATCCCGGCCTATATTGTCAAGATCTTTGCAGAGAGCCAGGTACAGGCGCTTCTTATGGGGCGGAGCTGCATCGATGAAAAGGTCATGCAGCGGGCGATCGACATCCTTGCAATCAAGGTGCCCAAGACCTATGCAGGCGGGACGTATATTTCGGATTTCGAGCTGGGAGAACCGGAAGATGTACCCCCCCCTGATCAGGAACAGGAGGTCGCCCGGTTGTACGCAAACAAAAGGGGGAGAAAGGCGGAGAAAAGGGATGAAAGTGACCTGATCCTTGCATGGAAAGAGGGTTGTGATATACTCGCATTCCTCCGGAAAAACAGTTTGCTGGATAATTGGAGGCAATATCCTCCGCAGGAGGCTTAGCCCCGTGTTGAGTTATTTTCCAACGCCGTACCCGAATGAGTGGTGGTATTCGGTTTTGTGCCGGTATCATGTGCGAAGCGGGTATCAAAAGCATCAGACAACGATGAAAGAGCTGTTCGGTGGGGACATCTCGATATCACTGGCGGGGGTATTTCCCAATAATACGATCCGCAAAACTCTGGCGCAGTTGCCGATGAATCTGCTTAGCTTTGACGATGTGGTCTGCCGGCATACGCTGTTTCCTTTCTATATGCGCTTTTATCCTGTCCGTGAGAAGCATCATGTGTTGGGCAGGCTCAGACGTGGCGAGAATGTTGTCGTTACCGGAATCCGAAAATATGCAGACGTCCCAAACTGGCATCCAAGATATTGTCCGCAATGCGTCGAAAATGACCGGCAGCAATACGGCGAACCATATTGGCACATCGATCATCAGATACCGCTGATGACTGTCTGCCCCATCCATAGCTGCCGGATCATATCGTTTACATCGCTGAGCCTCCGTGAGATGGGGCATTCTTTTATCCCCTTGACTAAGCTTGCGCTGCAAAATGAAAAGACAGTTGAATTTGCACCATGGGAAGAAAAGCTGTCCCAGATTCTCTGTGATTACTTTAACTTGCCGCTATCGATCGGCATGACGGACGGCTACAACAATATCGCAATCACACTGGCCAATATGGGTTATGAGAGTATCCAAAACAGCAGCCCGCATACGGTCCTGCAAACAAAAAAGCTGTACCGGGATCTGCAAAGCTATTTTGGCAACGAAACCGTTGAAAGGATCATCGGGAC
>CALVLC010000142.1 GCA_944336335.1 uncultured Bacilli bacterium
ATAAAACTTTATTATTAGAAAAAAAATATAATACTATTTATCATCTTGCTGATATGAATACTCCTTTTTCTAATGATACTATTTTTCTACACTATTCTGGAAGTGTAAAACCATGGCAAGCTTGGGGGCAATATCATTTTCTTACTCTTCTATGGTTAAAATATAAAAATAATTCTCCTTGGAAAGATGTTCCCATACTTCAACCAAAAACCTATAAACAAGCTAAATTTATGGCTAGAATGTCCTATCGCAATAAAAAATTTATAAAATCTATTTATTGGTATATAAAATATTCATTCTGGAAAATAAAATCTAAACTTAAAGCATAAGGAGCCATTCTATATGTTATCTGCAATATCTAAATCCAAAATTATTGATATCTTAGATAAAATAATATTATCCTGCTTAATTTTATATGCACTTACTTTTTTATTAGACATAACTATCAATTTTTTAACAACTGCATTTATTTTTGGTATTATAAAATTATTTTTTATTAAGCCTAAAGTAAAAATCTATTCTAAACATTTTTATTTTATAGCTTTTTTTATTCTTTGCACATTTTTATCTGTTATATTCAATAATATTTCTGATTTAACTATTACTAGTGATTTATTTGCATATAAATCTAGATTTATCAGTCCTCTAATTGGTATAATCATTTTATTTCTTTTTAACTTTGAAAAAAAACATATTTTATTACTTTTATCTGTTTTTTCTTTTTCTTTATTAATAAATGCTATTTTTATAATTTATCAATTTAGTCATGGCTTATCTGGTAGATTAGTAGGATTTGCTAGTAATTATATGTTACTTTGTGTCATGAATATTCTTATTTTACCTATTATATTTTCTTTAGCTTTATATAAATCAAAATTATCAAATAAACTACGTTTATTTTATTTAATAACTGTTCTTATAAATATACCTGCTATTATTTTTGAAAATACTCGTATTGTTTGGATTGCTTTAAGTATCACTTATTTTATAATTATTTTATTTTCATTAAAAAAGAAAAAAATTATTTTACTTTTTATTTCAGCCATCATCTTATGTTGTTATATCCTCTTTCAAAATTCTCCACAATCATTTGACAGATTAACTTCTATTACTAATATTTCTTATCAAAATCAATCAAATTATGAGCGATTATTAATGTGGCAATCAGCTACTAATATGTTTATTGAGCATCCTCTATTTGGTGTTGGTGTTGGTAATTATCATGAACAATATATCAATAATTATCGTTCTCCTTATTCTAGGGAAGATCAATGGCATCCACATAATGTCCCTCTTGCTATGCTTTCTGAAACAGGCTTAATTGGTGGTATTAGTTATATCCTTTTATTTATTTATCTATATTATAATACTGTAACTACTTATTTAAATACAAAATCTATATCTTCCTTTGCTTATTTAATGTGTTTATTAGCATATAGTATAAACTGTTTAACTGATAGTATGTTTTGTGGCCATAATATAAAATCTTCTACTACTTTTTTCTGGCTATTCACTGGATTTTACTTAATTTCAAATAAATATGTTATTATTTCATACAATAAAAGGGATCTTAGTAAATGAATATATCAACAAATACTCTAAAATCTAAAACAAAATATGAATATTTAACATTACAAACTCATTCTAATATTCATATTGGCTACGGTATTGATGATAATTATGCTCGTTGTTGCGCTTCTTCTATCGCTTCTTTTTGCTTCAATAATCCAACTAAAAACTTTAATTTCCACATAATGACAAACGATTTATCTACTATTAATAAAAAACAATTTGAACAACTAGCCCAACTATACTCTGTAAATATTTATATTTATGAAATTAATATTGATACTTTAGCTAAACTTCCCACACAAACACATCTACCTATAGCCACATATTTTCGCTTTATTTTACCTTTAATTCTAGATAATGTTGATAAACTTTTTTATATTGATGCTGATATAATTTGCCTACAAAATGCTGATGATTTATTCAATATTAACTTAAATAATAATATTATTGGGGCTGTCCCTGATTTACCTTGGATGAATAAAAAACGTAATAAAACTCTCAATTTACAAAATCATATTTATTTCAATGCTGGTATGCTAATAATCAATATTGATAAATGGAATAACTTTAATACTTTTGCCAAAGTTTTACAAGCAATTCAAAATGAACCACAAAAATTTCGTTACCTAGACCAAGATGCTTTAAACCTTATTCTAACTAAACATATTCAATATTTAGATACTAAATTCAATTGTATAGATATTAACAGTACTGAACAAAAAAATATTATTTTATTACATTTTGCTGCTCATCCTAAACCATGGAATATCGCTTTTCCTATTAGTAAAATTTGCAATAAATTTAATAAAAATTTATATCAATATTACGAGAACAAAACACCATGGAAAAATCTTCCCTTAGAACAACCTAAAAATTATAAAGAAATAAAAATATATGCCAAAGCTTTAAAATACAATAAACAATATTTAAAAGCCGTTAAACAATATCTATTTTACTTTATTAGTAAATATTTTCATAGTTGAGGTATTAAAAATGCAAGAACTATTACAATCTATAAAAAATACTATTTCTTATATACATCATAATAATAATAATTCTATCCATATTGGCTATGGTATTGATGATAATTATGCACGTTGTGCAGGTACATCTATAGCCTCTTTTTGTATTAATAATCCTACAAAAAGCCTTGTATTCCATATAATTACTTCCGGATTAGCACCTAATAATTTAGAAAAATACTCTATATTATCAAAAAAATATTCTATTAATATATTTATTTATGAAATTGATATCTCTTACTTTCAATCACTACCTACATCAAATTATTTTCCTATATCTATTTATTTTAGACTAATATTACCTTTAATTATTAATTCTACACAAAATATAATTTATGTTGATGCTGACATTATTTGTTTAAAAGATATTTCACCTTTATTAAATCAAATCTCCTCTAAGTCTAATATGATTAGTGCTGCTCCTGATGTAAATTATATGCAAAAAAATAGATGTATTGCATTAAATCTTAAAAATCATATATATTTTAATTCTGGATTTCTTATCATAAATACATTTCTATGGAAATCACATTCTATTTTCCAAAAATCCTTATCCATTTTAGAAAAAAATCCTACTAAATTTTCTCATCCAGATCAAGATATTTTAAATATATTATTAACCCAAAAAACATATTATTTACCACAAATTTATAACTGTATTGATTTAACAACTATAAACCACAAAGATATTGTTCTCCTTCATTTTGCTGCTAATCCTAAACCTTGGAATATATGCTGGTCTTTAAGTCCTAATTGTAATGAGTTTAATAAAAATTTATATCAATATTATGAAAAACAAACCCCTTGGTCAGATTTACCCCCTACATTACCTCGTAACTACAAAGAAATGGAATTTTACGCTAAATGTCTAAAAAAACATAAATATTATATAAAAAGTTTCCATTGGTATTTAAAATATTTATTAGCTAAAATTAAATACTTAATGAAAAAATATAAAAAAAATGTAACTAAAATGTTAAATATAAAATGACTTTTAGTTACATTTCTCTTTATACAATTAAAAATTCTTTTTTATTTTTTATATTTCTTTAATATTGATCTTATTATCCAATACATGGCTTTTATAAAATTACCATTTTTTATATAAAATTTTGCATATAATCTCATTTGACGATATTTTGTTGGACATTTATCCCAAGGTTCATTTTTCCATGGAGATATTTCTTTATAATCTCTAAAATATCTTGCTAAAGGATGAAAACACCATTCATGCCACGGTTTATTAAACCCATGATAATGAATAAAAATTGTATCAGTTGGTACATTTTGCAAATTTTTGTTATGTTTTAAACTTATATTTGTCAAAAAATTATATTTAGGCTCTATATATTTAACTTTATCTTTTAACACTATATTTAGAGCATCTTGATCAAAACATCTAAATTCATAACCATATTTTAATTTTTTTTCTGGAAATTTATTTATTTCTCTTAGAATTTCTATGCACTTTTCTGATACTTTATATTTTACCCATTTTTTTAAATCAATATACATCATTCCAGAATTAAAATATTTTTTATTCTCATCCAATAATATAGGATTTCCTTTTTTATCTAAAATAAAATCATCTACTACTGCTGCTATATTATCTTTTAAATCTATATTCAAATAATCTTTTAAATCTTGTATAGCTACCATATCTGCATCTATATATAAATACTGATTTGTTAGATCTTTTAATTGATAGGGGATTGCAAATCTATAATAAGCAGCAACAGTAAACTCTTTATCATCTAAATTTAAAAATTCACTATTATCAATTTCATAAATAATAATATCTGTATCATAAAATTTTATAAGTTCTTTAAATCTACTTAATTCTTTATCATCTATTTTATTATCTATAAAAATATGAAAACTAATTTTTATATCTTTATTATTCTCCAAAATAGATGTTATTAATACTCCTACTGGATATGTAAAAGCTTTACTTATTCCAAAAGCAATATAAAAATCTGATTTTTTATTATCTCTAGCTAAATTTATTTTATTTTTCACAGCATATTCAAACATATTATTTTCTTTTTTCCTCTATTACATCTTCACAAAATTCTATTACATTATTAATATCTATATTTTCTAAGCAAAGATAGCTTTTACATTGTTTGCGCTCTTTATCACTACATGGATAACAACTCAACTTAGGATAAACTACTTTTACTTTATCACTATACGGAGCCCAATGTTTGTGTGAAGTTCCTGCAAAAATAACTATTGTATCAGTTTCTTGAGCTGCTGCAATATGTGCTGTACCTGTATCTACACTTAGTAATAAATCACTCTGTTTTAATAAATATCCCAATTCAGGCAAATTAGTTTTTCAACAAAAATGCACCATATCAACATTACTTTTTTCAATAAAACTTTGTGCATAATCATAATCATTAGCTGAACCTACTACATAAAAATTCAACTCATATTTTTGATTTAAAAAATTTAATACCTTTATAAAGTTTTCTTGCGACCAATCTTTAAATTTTATACCACTTCGTATACATAACGCCACATTTAATCTGTTTTTTGATAAATTATCTAATAAACTGCTCACCTTTAATTGACTTTCATTAGAAAGATTAGGCATTACCATTTTTGCTTTATCAAATCTACCAGTAATACGATTAATAAAAATTTCATGATTTTTTACTTGTTGAGTATTTATAAAATCATAATCTATTTTATAAATATCTGTATAAAATAATGTCAAATAAATATTTCTTAAAGTTATTTTTTCAAAGCCTATTCTCTTAGGTATTTTTGCTAAATAACTAAGCATCGCTGAACGAGGTTTATTATCAATAACTACAGCTAAATCAAAATTCTTACTTTTAAGTTCATCTACCGACTTTTTTATATCATTCCACTTAGCCTTATGCGAATAATCATATAATAAAACTTCATCAATTACTGGATTATTTTCTACTATAGATTTAGTTAATGGTTTTACTAACATTGTTATTTTTGCTTCTGGATACGCTTTTTTCAATAAATAAGCACTAGATGTTGCCATTATAGTATCGCCAATTTTTCGTAAATTTAATATTAATATATTCTTATATTGTAAATTCATTGCCAATAAAGTCACACCCTAAAATTAAAATTTACCCACTATTTTTTATACTAACATATACTTCTATAAGTTTTTTTATCATTATTTGATTAGCAAAATCTTTTTCTACTTTTTTCCTTGCATTTATTCCCATTTTGTTACATAAATCTTTATCTTGAGCTAATATATTTATCTTATTTACTAAATCATCATCATCATTATATTTTACAAGAAATCCTGTTTCTTTATCACTTATAACTTCACTAATGCCACCAACATTAAAAGCTATAGCTGGCTTTTGCATTGCCATCCCTTCAGCTAAAACCAATCCAAATGTTTCAAAATATGATGGTAAAATCATTACATCTGCTATATCTATATAATTTTCCACATCTGTCTTATGACCTAATAAATGTACTCTATCTTGTAAATTATATTCTTTTACTTTCTTCTTTAAATCACTGAAACCTTTTCCTTTACCAATTACTACAAGATGCCATTTTTTACTAACTTCATAATTTTTCAATACATTAAGTAAATGCTGATGTCCTTTATTTCGCAAATTTTTAATACGCGAAACTATAATTATAGTAAAAGCCTCTTGTGGTATATTATATTTTTTTCGTAATAAATTTTTATTTTGTCTATTTGGCTTAAATTTTTCAATATCTACACCATTATAAACAACTTGTATTTTTTCAGCTAAAAAGCCTTCTTTTATTGCAGATTTCCTAGAAAACTCACTTACAGCAATAATCTTATCCACTTGATTTATAATGTCTTTCACTTTTGCTGGTAATACACCATGAGCTGTATATA
>CALVLC010000143.1 GCA_944336335.1 uncultured Bacilli bacterium
ATGTATAAAAAAATATATAAAATTTTTTCCAAAACCTGTTTTCAGGCAAAACAAAAAGACAGCCTATTATTCAAAATCACATAATAGACTGTCTTTACTATTTCTGCACTAATGAACATCGCTTTTAGTTGAATAGCTCCGAGTGATAAAATTCGCTTAAAGTTATATTAAAACCTATACATATTCTTTTGATGGATTTCATTCCGGGATTTTTACTTTTATGTTCCAGAATACTGTTCAAGGTTAAAGGCGGGATACCTGCCCTTATCGCTAAAACATACGGCGTTATATCCGCTTCGCGACAAAGTTCGCAAATCCTAAGCGCTGTGGCTCTTCCCAAATCCACGCTGAACACCTTCATTCCTTAAATCTGTATATAATTATACTATAAACTAAAGTAAAATCCAGACGATACATCGTCAATGTGAAAAATTTTATTTATAATTTAAAATGTACTATTTTCCTTTTCAAAACTTTTTACCTCTTCTGGTGTACCCAATACATGTACAGCATCAGCATCAATATCTTGAATATAAACTTTTCCACCATTCTTTATCAATAGATTATACATTGGTGCTATGTATTGTTCTCCAGCTTCTACATTTTCATTGTTGCCATAAAACTCATGATATAGAACTTTAAATAATTCACAGCTAGAAAAATAATATGCTCCTACTGAACAATTTTCTGATATTCTTTTTTTTTCTCTTACTTCAACAGCTATATCGTTTTCATTTGTCTTAACAAAGCTCCAATGATCTCCGAAAGCTTTAAAGCAAGGTATAAATCCATCTCCTTTTATTGTTTTTAAATTTAATATTCCTTCTTCAATGTAAGTATCTATATTATATATAAATAAACTATCTTTTTCTGACCAATATTTTTCTGCTAATACAGCCGTCTCTGCCTGTCCTCTAGTTAAATAATCTATTTCTAAAACATTAAAATTTTTTATACCTAGCAAATTACATTTATCGTTAATAAAAGACAATGCGTTATCTTCTTTTTTTACAATAAAGATATGTTTACATTTCTTAAAAGCACTTAGACTTTTTAACGACCACTCAAATAAAGTCTTTCCTTTTACTTCAATCATATATTTAGGTTTTATATATCCGGCTTTTTTAAATCTAGATCCTAGTCCGCCCATTGTTATTACAATATTCATTTTTAAATACCTCTCTTATCTTATAATCTATCTTTATTGCAAATAGCATCTAATTCATCTTCATTATATTTTAAAAATTCTCTTGGTCTTATCGCTCTATCGTCAATATACCAACCTCTATGCCCTGGCCATACTTTTCCATAAACTATTTCATCATACGGAATATTCCATTTTTCTAACCATTTTAATAAAACTTTGGCTGTATTTGCATTAATTAAACCAATATTTCCCTTATAAGAATTCATATTTCTAGAAGTATATAACACAATTTTTGCACCATTGTTTTTATAAAAATTCAATTTCTCAAGAATTTCCTTATGCGGTACTAAATCCTCATATCTTTCTTCTTTTTTCTTGATGGAACATATTGTTCCATCAATATCTACGACTAAAGTTATTCCGTCAAATTCAGCCATTATTTTCAAACTCCTTGATTACTTGCTCTAATAATATAATACCTGTTGCCAACATTATAATTTGTCTATTAGGATAATCACTATGCAATGGTACCATACTCAAAAATAAAGTAGCTTCTATTAATCTAATCGCCAATATATCTTTTATTTTTTCCTTAAATACTTCATTAAAGATTTTATAGACAGCATTATTTTTATTAAATATTCTATACTGAATATTATTTTTTTCATAAGTTAATTCAAACAAATCCTCAATAATAAAATCATATTTTCCTTCTAACGAATGTAGTAACTTAGCAAGTTCATATCTTGGATCACCATATATATCGTATTTCCCGAAACTACCTCTAGGATCAATTATTCGCATAAAATTATAATTATCTTCAATTAAAATATTTGCAAAACACAAATCTCCATGTATTATAGTAAATTCATTATTAAAATTTTTTAAAACAATTTTATCTATCAAATTGGGTAATATATTCATATAATAATTTAACGAATTATATTCCATTCCATTTATAATAATATGCTTATAAAAAAAACATTTAAATCGTTCTTCTGTTTTTAATTTTTCTAAACGATTATATGTTTTTTCTAGATATATATTATATAATGCTTCTTTTACTTCTTTTTCAGTTGGAACTAATTTATACTGCTCCATATCCATTACTAAAAATAACAATTTCTGAAAAATTTCTTTCCACCTCGTTAATGGTAAATCCCCATATAAAAAACTCTCATGCAATGTATGATATCCATAGTATTCCATATCAACATAAGGATTATCCCAACTTAAAGAATAATCATATATTCTAGGTGATAAATACTGTATTCTATCCGGCAACTTTAAATACCATTTTATTTCATCTATCAATTTTTCTTTATTTTCACTGGTTTTTCTAAGAACACCTCTTTTTTCATCTATTTTTATACTATTAAAAGAACGAGTCGCTACTTCTGTTTTTGCTTTCAAATAGGTTTCACTGTGTCCAACGTCATACCACATATTAACAGATAATAACGATACCTTATACTTTTTACTATATGCCATTAAAGCAGCATAAAAACTATCCATAGAATTAGAGTTTCTAATAATATAACTTTCTAATAAATTTCTAAACTCTTTTACTCTCGAAAAACAAAATACACCTACAAATATATTTTCATAATTTAAAGCTTTATTCGGATTTATTTTTAATAATTTTTTATCAGCAATTTCTATAATTTTATTATCTTCATTTTTAAAATATGTCCATATATCACTGCTACTAATTTTAGCATAATAAATAAAATCATTTATAGACTTATTAACTGTTTCTGCTAATAAAGAATCTGCAAAATTTATATATAATTTTTCTATATTGTTATATTTATTTAATAGAATATTTAATCCATAATATATTGTATATCCTAAATCTAAAATTGTATCTAACTCTATTATTTCGACTGTTAACCCTTTATTTTTTATATATCTTTTAAGTTCTTCTTTTTGCTTATATACAATAATTATTGCTTTATCATAAAGACCATTATATTTATTTAATATATTTTCTAATATAGTCGTTTCTGCTAAAGGTACCAAAGCCGACGGAATTTCTCCGAATTTTTTTTGCATATCTATTGGTATTATTTCAGCAGATGGTATAAATAATATTTTCATAATAATACCTCCCAAAATATTTATCAATTAAAATATACATGATTTTTCTTATCTAGTTAACTCATATGGAACAAATTGAGACCATCCTACTACCTCATGAACATGAGTAAATACTACTAATAAAATAGCTATACACCTCAATAAATCTAAATAAAATATACGTTCTTTATACATATAATCATCCTTTTTTTACTTAAACATTTTATATCTTTAAATATTTTTTCCAGAAAGTTTCTGTTTGTAATTTATAAAAATTAGATTGATAATCTTTTTTTATATTTTTAAATTCTCTATAGTACTTAAAAGATTTTCTTATAAATTTTATAGTATATTTTACTGCTAATTTTTTATTTCGCTTTGTATAATAACCTTTTCTAGAAAAAGGATCGAAATTTAAAACTTCTGCTTGTTTATAAAAATTTATAGCTCTAGAAGCATATCCTATTAATGATACACCTATGTTTTTACATAAACAATCCGGCAATAAATTACCGTTAAATGTTAACAATCTGTAAAATTTATAAATTATATTTTTATCATGCTCATTTTGTGTTTTATTTATTAAATCATCATAAATATATTCACCATTTTCTCCAAGCAAATCTTTCAATGTCAATAAATTATGATTATATTTCATCAATTCCTTATTTAATAATTCTGGATCTGTATTTATAAAAAAATTCACACCTTTACTATAATCATCTAATGCTCTTATTATTAATTCAGCACTTTTATAATCATATTTAATAATACTCTTTGAAAATCTCTTAAATAAATATTTAATATTATCTTTTGCTTTAATCCAATCATAATATAAAGTATTTATTACTAATGTATTTCTTAATAAATAATAGTCTTCTGCTAAAATCGAATACTTTTTATAAAAAGGTTCATGCCAAACATTTATACCATTTAAAGTGATAATATTTGAACCATTTCTTATCGTATATTCCATATCATCGCCTCTAAAAAAACAAGGAAATGGAAAGTTATTTTTTCCAATTATATTTGTATTAAAACAACTAAACCACCATCCTGCACTAGCATATCGTATATTTTCTATTAATTCATTTTTTAATAAACAAATTTCTTTACTTAGATCAAAATTAGGTGACATCTGTATGAAATGATTACCTCTCCAGCTTGCATACCTTTCATATTGAATGTTTTTCTCATCTAATGAACACATTGTACCTGCAAAAAAATAATTACAATATTCTTCTTTTATTAATGATAAAAATCCTATTAATTTATCTAAAACATTAAAATCTATATATATATCGTCATCCATAAAAATCATATAATCTATTTTATTGTTTTTATTTTTTTCATTATAGTTATTTAGTTCTAACATACCTCTAGCAAAACCACCAGCGCCACCATAATTTTCATTTTGTATTATTTTTATATTCTCGTTGTGTATATTTTCTAATGTTTTTCCATTATCAACAATAAAAATATTAATATCTTTATATGATCTATATCTTTGTACATCTTGTATTATTCTATCTATATATTTTTCTCTTTTATAGGTACAAAAAACTATTCCTATTTTTACTTTTTTTTCTATATCTGTTGTAAAATATCCACCTTCTTTTAAATATGTTTTTTCTATAGCCTCTATTTCATAATATATAATTCCTTCATTATTTAAAAAATCTGTTAAATTTATTTTTATTTCTTTAAAATCGTTTAAAAGATATTTTTCCTGTAACAAATTTTCCCTAACAACTTTATCAAAATAATTTTTTATCTGAAAGATTCTTAAAACAAAACATCCTTTACAATTAATTTTTAAAAATAAATTTTTAAGTTTTGTATAATAATTCCATTTTTCTATAGAAAAAGAATTATAGTATGTATTCATCTTTATAATTCCAAATTTTTCTATTAATATTCTTTGCTCTAAAACTTTAAAGTTTTTTCCTTTAAAATACAAATTCATATACTCAGATGTTTCTCTGGTGGGATATATAATTGGGCTTATATTTTCTATCATATATTAATCTCCTAACAAATTTAAAACAAATTTCTAATATATTTTCGTATTTTATTATTATATACTCTTTCTACTCTTTTTACTGAAAATAAATTTCCATCATATAAACGAAAATAGCCTGGATAATCATTTAAATAACTATATAATAAACTCTTATCTTTTTTTATAACTTTATTTATATCTTTTATTGTTATCTTATATAGCCTAGATTTAAATAATTTATTATTTATAAGGTTTTCAGTCTTAAAAACCAACTTTAAAGGCAAAAACTTACTACTAATACGCCTAAAATTTATCCTTAAAAACCAACACCATTTATCAAATCTATGTACTTCTGAAAAAGTCGTTGGAAAACCACATTTTTCAAAATCTACAAATTTTGATGCTATTGTTGAAAAATAAATTTCTTCTCTTGTATAATTTAACTTTTCTTCTATACTTATATCTTCACTATAAATAAATTTATCTAATACCTCTATTATTTTTTCAAATATATCTTTTCTATAGAAAGAACCTTCTATTTGTGTTGCTACTATCCTATTTAATCCTAAATATCTCATTATTTTCTTTAAAATTTCATCTTTATTAGCTACTTCCATAGGCCACCACATAGAATAAGTATCCCAAGAAAATCTTTTATTAAAACCTGCCTCAAAAATATTTATATATTCTTCTAATCCATATTTTACATACATATCATTAGAAGAATGCATAACAAAATAATCAAAGTCTACTACTTCTCGTATAAATTTAAAATTACTAACGTGTGTTTTATATATATTTCCCCAACTTGTTTCTAAATGAGAAGGATTTATATATACATTATCTTCTAAATTAATATCTTTCTCTTTGTAATTGTTATAATAACCTTTACTAATATGTAATACTATAATAGGTTTAATTAAATATTTTTTTATATTTGCTATTTGATCATTTATTACATTAGGTTTCTCATGTACCGGTATAGATATTACTAATTTCATTTTTATCCTCCATAAGATTTATACATTTTACATACTATATCTTTATTTCCTATACATTTCTTTTTACCATGCTCTAACCATAATACTCTATTACATATACGTTCAATTAATCCGATATCATGCGATACTATTATGACGGTTGTTCCATTGTCAATCATTTCGTTAATTCTTTGTTCACATTTATTTTGAAATTTAAAATCGCCTACAGATAAAACTTCATCAACTATTAAAATATCCGGATTAACTATTGTAGCTATTGCAAAACCTAATCTAGCATACATTCCACTGGAAAAATTTTTTATTGGAACATCTATAAAACGTTCTATTTCTGCAAAAGATATTATCTTACTAAAATTTTTTTTTATAAAATCTCGTTTATATCCTAGAATTGCACCATTTAAATAAATATTTTCTCTTGCCGTAAGTTCTGGGTCAAAACCAGCACCAACCTCAATTAATGGAGCAATTGAACCGCGTATAATTACTTTTCCTTCTGTTGGCTTTAATACACCAGCTAATATTTTTAATAATGTACTTTTTCCAGCACCATTAAATCCAACAATACCTAATATTTCTCCTTTTTTTACATTAAAAGAAATATCATCTAATGCTGTAAATTCATTATATAATAAATTTCCTTTTATTAATTTAACAATATATTCTTTTAATGTATCTACTTTTTCTTCCATCAAATTAAATTTCATTTTTACATGTTCAACACTAATTATATTATCCATAAAAACTCCCTATACTCCCTATATATATAAAACAAAATTATTTTGTTTCTTTAAAAAAACATATAATCCTAATCCAAGAGAAGTTATAGATAAGCCAATGCATATTATCCATATATCTGCTGACGGTATACTATTGCTATAAACAATATTTCTAAAAGCTTCTAAATAATAATATAATGGATTATATTTTATAATAAACTGATAAGATGCTGGAACTATTTCTTTAGGATAAAAAATAGGTGTTGCATAATTAAGCGCTGATAAAAATACACCATATAAATGAAAAACATCTCTAAAATAAACAGCAATAGTTGCTAAAATCAATCCAATTCCTAAACAAAATATTAAAAGCAATATTAATGGAATTATTGATAAAAAGATTGTAAAGTGTATTTCTTGATTTGTATACAACATAATAAGAAATAAAGCCGGTATTGTAAAACAAAGATTCACTCCGCTAGATAAAACTCTAGACAATGGAAATAAATATTTAGGTATATATACCTTTTTTATAAGACTGCCATTTTCTAATATTGAACTCATTGCAAAATTCGTAGCTTCTGCATAAAAAGTAAAAATTAATTGACCTGTAAGTAAATATAATGCAAAATTTTTTATATCAAATCTAAATAAATGTGAAAACACCATTGCCGTTATTATCATCATAAATAAAGGATTTAACATACTCCAAATTATACCCAATATACTTCGTCTATACTTCTTTTTTATATCTCTTTTTATTAATTCATTTATTAAGTTATGATATAAAAATATATCTTTTATCAAAAACTCATCTCCTACATTGTAGATATTCTATCCAAAACCTTGTATCTTTTAACATTTTATTTCTAAAATTTATATACTTATCTTTTATTTTATTATAATTAAACATACAATAAATAATATTTTTTAAAATGCTTACCATTGTTATTATTTTAAAATTATTATCTCCATAAGCTTTTAAACGCTTAAAAATTTCATTTTCATTTAGAGTTATTAAAAAATCAAACCCTTTTATATAATCATTCAATGCTAAATCTAACATTTCTAGACTTTTTCCATTATTTTTTAATAGTCTCTTAATAAATCTTCCTAAAATAGATATCATTAATGTCCATCTATTACAATTACCTACAAAGTTATTAATAATTAACATATTTCTATCAGAAAAATAATTTACTGTAAATGATAATTTTTTATTAAATATTTCATGCCATACGCCAATACCATTCATATAAATTAATTCTCTATTATTTCGAATACTATATTCCATATCATCACCTTTAATAAACATTGGTAAAGGCAAACCTATTTTTAAAATTCTATTTACAGGTATACAACAATACCACCATGCTGCATATTGGTTAATGTGAGTACCAATTTTATTATTTTTTAATAGAAAATTTTTATCAACTAAATTATAATTTTTACCTAAACTATATAATCTAAATAATCGCCAATATGCCGTATTTTCGTATTGTATTTTTGGTCTATCTAATTCTAGCATCGCTCCAGATAAGAAGCTTTCTTGGTATTCTTTTTTTAAGGTTGATATTATATTATATGTCTTAAACAAAATTCCATTATCAAATTCAATATCATCATCCATTAACAGAATATAGTCTACTTTTTTTTCATGCAAAAATTCTATAATACCTCTTGTAAAACCTCCACTCCCTCCATAATTATGATTATATATTAGCCTTAT
>CALVLC010000144.1 GCA_944336335.1 uncultured Bacilli bacterium
TGACTTCATTATTGTCTGGATCAATTAAAGTATAAGTAAATTCATGATCTTGATTTTTAAGTAATTCAATCTTTTCATCAATTTCAGCATGAGCTGCTGTTTTATCAAATAGAGCTATTGTTCTAACGCCTAATTCTTCTCTACTTGTTAAAGTTCCACTGGCTTCAAATTTTACTAATGTATCGTTATATCCAGGATCATACTCTGCTTCAAAGGCAAAATTTACTACTTCTTTTTCTTCATCAACTGTAAAAACAAGTGCGGTTACTTCACCAGTATAAACAGTTAATAAACTTTGAAGTTCTTCAGTATCAAATTTAGTTAAATCAACTTCGAATCTAGTATCACTAATTTTAAAAGTATCTTCTTTTACTTCTTTAAATGGTGAAACATACTTATCATCAAAAACTAAATCTTCCCAAGTTTCATAATTCATTTCTGTTTCTTCAAGAATTTCCGTATTAGTTATGTTTGGTTTTCTTGTAACAGCTTTACCTTCACTATTTTTAAAATAATGAGCTTCATTTAAAATAACACCATTTTGTTCTTCATAGTTCCAATATTCACCTTCACCAATAAAAGTTTTCATTAAGGTATCTTCAAAATTAGATTCTTCTTGAGTTTTGGTATTAACTTGATATTTAGTGAGTTCAAAATCAAGTGCTAAATCTCCTTGAAGCTTTTCAAATAAAAACTTTTTAGCATCAAATTCTTCAACTGGTTTTTCTGGATTTGGCTTTTCTTCATCTTCTCCAGGATTATCTGTTGGATCATCATCAATGATTCCAGGTTCTTGGCATCCTGTTAAAAGAAGTACGGAAGACAAAAAGAATGCCTTAAATTTTCTTTTCATAAATATAGTTCCTTTCTTTTATATATAAAGATATATGTAGTTAATTAATACCAAATCTATAAAAAATAGCAACATAAAATATAAATAAGTTTAGATGTTCCTAATAAAAATAAGTAAATATAATTAAAACTAACTATAATATGAGGTAGAACATAGATTTACCTTGAAAATATACGTTCTACCTCATTAACCGCCAAAGTAAACTTTGGCGGCTCTTGGGAAAGAACAAAAATAAAAATCAATATCTCATTTTTACTATATAAATCACTTAATGAATGATTCTTTTAAATAAGATATAATTATGTCATATAGAAATATATGTCAAAAGTTAGAAGAACAAAAATCATCATTGAAGAAACTAGTGGAAAAGAAACAAATACTACTAGAGTTTTTGTTAATGGTGAAAAATACCAAGAAATAGATTTTGCTGATGATAATAAAAAGAAGAAAAGTACTTCTAAAAAGACAACCAAGAAAAAATCCAGTAAAAGCACTACTAAAGATAAATCTAAAACAAGTAAATCTAATTCAAGTGTTAAGAAAGAAAGTTCTACTAAAGCACCAAAATCTAAATCAAATACTAAAAAGAAAACTTCAACTTCAAAATCTAAAAAGAAAACTAGCACTAAAGCTAGTACTAAAAAGAAAGATACTGATGTTAAAAAGGAAGAAGTTAAAGAAATTACTCAATTAGAAAATAAGGATAAATCCTCTTCTCAAGAAGTTATTGAGCTACCTTTAGTAAGCGGAGATAAAGATAAAAACACTGGAGAAAATAATGGAGATTTAGAATCTAAAGAAGAAAAAGATTTGAGTTCTGCAAAGATTTTTAACGAAAATGATAAAAATGATGAGGAAAAAGTGGACTCTGCAAACGATAAACAAAATATAAATAAAGATGTCCAAAATAACGAACTAAAAGAAACAGATGAGAATAAATCAACTGATACAAATAACATTCCAGTAATTGTAAATGACAACTCTTTAGTATCTCTTGATTCATCAAACAAAAAAGAAACTATTGATAATCCTGAAATTATTGATGGCACACCAAAAACAGAAAATGAAGTTAAAATAAAAGATCAAAATCTTGATGCACTTGAAGCTGAAATCATTGAAAAAGAAAAATTAGAAAATAAAGAAGAGCCAGAAAAGAATGAAACTAAAGAAAACAAGGAAACTTTAAAAGAAGAAAATACTGAACTTTCTAAAGCGGAATCTACTGCTGTTGATGAGAACAAAGAAGAATCAGAATTAGAAACTGAGAAAGATGCTAAAGCTGTTTCTGAAGTAATTGATACTCCAAAAAAAGAAGAAACAAGCACTAGAGCAAAAGTCGAAGAAAAAATAATCGCCACTTCTTCAAATGAAACAAAAGAAAATCTAGAAGATGAAAAACTTCAAGAAAATTCAAGTAATGAAGTTACTTATACTTATGTCTCACAAGAAGAAAATACTGAAGAAAACAGCGACTCTTTTAAATCTAAATTAAAAGAAACGTTCTTCTCTAAAAAAGGACTAATAATTGGTGGAGTAATTCTTGTAGTTTTAATTGCTATTTTAGTTCCTGTTTCAATCAATCTTTCAAATAAAGAGGAAGACAATAATCTAACAGAGATAAATGAATCTGATATTTTAAGAGAAAACTTTATTTCTGCAGGGAATTTTTTTGATAGATTAATGAACCTAGAATTTTCTTTTAGAGATTACAGGTCTAGAACATCAACACTTACAACTGAGTTAACTTACTCATTTAAAGATGATATTTATAGTTTTAATTTAACTAGTAATGTTTACTATCCTGAAACTCAAGAAAATGCAAAAACTATAGATACATTAGAATATGATCTTAGTCAAGATAACTATCTTTTAACAACTACTACAATCGGTGATACCTTAAATGTAAAAGACAAAGAAGAAAGACGTACCAAAAATCAAGCTAAAGATTACTTAAAATCAGTCATAACAAATTTCTATGATAACTATCTTTCCTATAATGCACTATCAATTCAAAGCATATTAGATGAAGTATCTAAAAAAGAATATAACGA
>CALVLC010000145.1 GCA_944336335.1 uncultured Bacilli bacterium
ATCGACGACAGGATCACATACGATCCGAGGATGGCCGACAAGATCGATTACGGCAATCTGACGCCCCAAAGGGCTCCGATCGTGAACCTGAACGGCGACCTTCTGTTCAAGCTGCCGCACAACAACGGATATGCCTACGGGCGCGGCCACATCTTCTCGCCCATCCTCACGCAGATGTCGTCCTTCATGGGGCTCTCCGCGGCTGGCGCAAGCCGAAGCGATCAGCAGGTGATAAACAGGAGCCAGCAGTTCGGCATGCGGGACAGCGACATCACCCGCATGCTCGAATACCTGTCCTTCAAGAACGGCGATTACACGAGGCTCGCCGCGGACCGCGACGGCCTGACCATGGAGGAAGCCGAACAGGAGGCCGCCAAGTACCTCATGCCCGAGAACATGGATTACTACGACTTCCTGGAGAAGCAGACGACATGGAGCCGGGCGTCCATAGAGCACAGGCGCCACGTCCTCGAGGAGGCCGATACGAGCTACCGGTACCCCATGAAGGTCAAGAACCTCGACGGCACCTACGTGGATCGCGACTCCGACGAGATGAAGGTCCTCTTGGCGGCATTCAGGAAGGCCGTTGGCGGCAACTCCGAGAATTGCACGTACGCCATGATGGATTACGTCTTCAAGATCGCCACCGGCTATTCCTTCAACGGAGGCGACGGGAGCCACGAGGTCACGTTCGACGAGTTCAGGAAAGTGATCCAGAAGCTCATCGCCGATACCGCGGACAACAACCGCTGGTTCATACACGGAGGCAAATACCGCGATCGCGTGTCGATCCCCATGCCGGCGAAGAGCATGCTCGACCTCATGTCCGAATGGGGCTACGTGAAGGGCCTTACGTCCAGGAAGAACGGCGAGCCGATCCTCGAACTGATCAAGAAGGAGATGGAATACTCGAGGGACGAGATCGGCGAGATCACGAACCCTGGCAAGAAGAACGCCCTGAACCGCCTCATGGAATTCGCGTACAACGACAACGGCCTCGATTACGAGAACGGCTACATCGAAGGCAATATGTACATCGACGACCTGCTGAAGAACGACTCGGCGTTCATGAGATTCCTCGGAAAAGCCGATCCGACCATGGCCGCCATCAACCTGAAGAACGAGAAGGCGAAGCGCTTCGAGAACGAAGTCAAAGCCATGAACAAGAGTCGGCACAATAGGAGATACGTCCGCACCCCATCGACCGAATCGCCGTCGGGATTCATACTGCGTCCGAGAGAGAGCTACGACAAGGGCAGGTTCATGGTCATGAACAAGGTGAAGGACCTGAACCAGACGATGGGCCTCGCCGCCATGCCGGTGCTTCCCGCGTCCTCCGTCATCGCGCGAGCCAGGACCGGCGGCCTCACCAAGGCCACCCTATGGCTGTCGAGGAACGGCGTGCCTATCTACGACACCGATCTGTACGTGAAGAACCAGAAGGCCGTGCAGGCGGCGGCACAGATGGAGAGCGTCCGCAAGATATGGGCCGCGTTCAACACGATCCAGTTTCAAGGCGACCAGGGGTACGCGCTCATGAACGCCAAGAACGGCGACGAGATCGTCGAGCTCGTGGACCAGTTCGCCAAGGAGAACGGCAAGATCGGCAAGATCCACGACCTCGCGACCAGATACGCGTCGGCCGAGGGGTTCTTCATGGGCCTAGAGATAGAGAACTTCATCAACTTCTTCGCCCAGCGCATCGACCCCGAAGTGCAGACGTGGTGGGCCGAGGACGTCGGAGACGGCAAGACGAGGTTCGAGCAACTCCTGGAGGTGTCGCCCGAGAAGGTCATCGTCTCCCTGCTAACCGTGGACGAGGACAACCCGAGGAGCGTGTACGACTACATGCAGGCCCAGAAGGCCAGGAACATGGCCATGCGGGCGAACCTCGCCAACCTGTCCCTGCCCGGCCTGATCCTGTCCGACGCCCTGGAGAAGCATCCCGTCGCCGACTTCGTGGTGAACACCTGCATCAGCAGGTTCCCGCTGTACGCCTTCAACGTGAGCGGATGGTTCATGCAGTTCGTGGCGCCCGTGTCGACCGTCAACTACCTTGCGGTCGACTGGCTCGGCAGGAAGGGCAAGATAACCAATCCGCTGACCGGCAAGACGCTCTGGGACTTCGAGGCCATGGGCATCGACCGCGTGCAGGCGGCGAACAGCCTGCGCGAGGCGCTGACCATCGACGTCATGCACATCGGCTTCTCGTTCCTCGGCGGCCTGCTGTTCGCGCTCACCGGGGCGCTCGAGCCTCCCGAGGACGAGGACAAGCGCGGCAATCTCGACGACTGGACCCTGTTCGGGTTCCGCATCGGGGAGGAGTGGTGGATGACCGACATCGCCGGCCCCGCCCTGGCTATCGCCGCCACATGGTCGTCGGCCCTCCGCGGCGACCTGAGGCTCGACCTGATCCCGAACTGGTTCGGCAACGCCATGTTCTCCAACCCGATCCTCAAGGTTTCAGAGGTCGTCGGCGAGATCATGAACTACGAGGACCAGTACGTCGAGAAGTGGGTCAACGAGGCCGAGTCCTATGAGGACGCGCTGACCGGCGGGCCGAGCCTAACCGAGGTATTCCTGGCCGACGGCATGCAGGGCATCATGAACTGGTTCAGCCAATTCATCACCCCGTCCTTCATCCGCGAGCTGTACAACGACTCGCAGATCTGGGAGAAATCGTACAAGCGCGTCTACTCCGAGGACGAGACCGGCCTGCTCGTGGAGGATGGCTACACGATGGAGACGAGCTACCTCGACGCCCAGATCCGCCAGATAACCAGGAAGAACCCCGTGCTCGGCCTCCTGTGCGACATCGCGGTCCATCCGAACACCAGCTACATGGCAGGCGGCTCACCGTTCGCCGAGCACGCCATGCCGCGCACGGTGTACCCCGACGAAGCCATGGCGTACAGCCGCGACTACTACTCGATCCTCAACGAGGACGGGAGCGAGAAGACCGAGACGGAGAAGCGCGTCATAGCGTACGAGGTCATCTCGCTGCTCGCCGCCTACGACGATCCCGAGGAGCTGGCGAGAACCGGGTTCTCCATCGACGCGACGACCCGCATGTACGTGTCGCAGACCCTGTGGGACTGCTGCCAGTACGAGTCCGACGTCTACAACGCATGGGTCCAGGAGACCGGTACCGATGCGAACGTTGTCGGCGACGGCGACTTCGCCGCCGGCCAGAAGCGCATCAGCGAGATCAAGGAGTCGTTCTTCTCCTCCAGGCAGAACTGGCAGAACCTCTACTACAAACTGTGGGACGAGGCGCTCACCAGGAGCGTCACGGTGTACAACAGGTACAATACGACGTACGCCAAGGACGCCAACGGCGAATGGTACGCGACCGGCCTGCGCCCGACCCCCATCGGCCCCTTCATGACGGGCCCCGACAGGGTCGGCGAGGCGAATGAGACCATGGGCCGCGAGGAGGACT
>CALVLC010000146.1 GCA_944336335.1 uncultured Bacilli bacterium
GTCCCACTGCACATAGACGGTGGGGTCGGAGACCCGGCCGAACAGGGACAGAAAAACGACCACCCCGGCGCATGCCAGCACGGTGATCACCAGACAGGCCCATTTCAATACCTTGCCGCGCTTCAAAACGACACTTCCTCTCCGCTTCTTATCTGCTTTCTATTGTAAGGGCAAAGCGCGTTTTACGCAAGTGCGGCGACCAAACGACAAAGAACCGCGACCAAACGACAACGCAGTCCGCAGCGTATTCATGTTATAATTTTCTGGGGGAATTTTACCCCTTTTAATCAGCGGACAGAGGCGGTCGCCGCTGTGTCCAGCATTTGCCCGGATGCACCGGGACTGACTTTGAGCGAGGAGGAATAAAAAGATGCGACAACAGATGCAAAGCAATGCACCGCGCGTGCAGAAACGAAAGGAGACAGACACATGAGAAAACTGGGCAAACGGCTGATGGGTCTGCTGCTGGCTGTCATAATGATTGTCCCCACCTGTACCCCAGCCGCACAAGCCATCAGCCCCATCTCTATCGTAAAAAAGGGCATGGGCGCCCTTAGCTCCGTGGTCAGCGCCGTGGGTCCGTCCCTGTTCGGCAAGGTGTTGAACTCCACGGGCAACTCGGACCTGACGGACTTTTTCGGCCTGAACAGCAGCCTCCGGCTGCGGGAGATCCAGGATGGCATCGAGGACATCCGAGATACCCTGGGCACCATCTCCAAACAGGTGGAGGATCTGAGCGCCCAGCTGGGCTCCAGCACGGAGCACCTGGAGACCTGGACGACCCTGACGTCCTTCCGGGATACATACGGAGGTCTGACCACCCTCTATGACGACCATCTGAAGATCGCAAGCTCGCTGGAGAGCCAGCGGGAAAACGGGTGGATCAGCGATGAAGCGTACCAGAACCAGTGCGCCAACCTGATGGAGATGATCTATGACGACGGCGAATTCCGCCAGCGGATCATAGCCATGGGCGATGCCATCATGGGAGAAGGCAGCTCCCTGGTCAGCCCCACCAACGCTTACTACAGGAACATGAGGCAGGTGAAGGACGTTACCCGGGACGAGCTGATCGCCCAATATACGGCCTTTTCCACGGCGGTGTATCAGGACTATGCCCTGCTGGTGATGCTCTGCAACGGGGCCATGGCCTTCCTCTCCCAGCAGCAGGGGGGGAACATCATCTATGAGATGCAGATCGACCAGCTTTCCCAGCAGGCCCAGGAGGTGACCCGCTTCCTTTTCAACGAGCGGGAGCAGCTCTTCCCCAGCGACAGCATCGACAGCAATGATGGCCCGATCGACCTGCCCGACAGCACCCTCACCGCCAACGACTATGTGGTGACCTATGAAAACGGGAATCCTCAAACCCCTGTCACAAAGGCCAAGGCGTCTGAAACCGACGGCCTCCAGCTCAGCGAGTACCACCTGATCATGGAGGTGGGGGAAACCACCGCCGTCAAAGTATTTATTGACGGCGTGCAGACCTTTAATAAGGTCACTTGGTCCTATGCTTCTGATTATGGCGACGGACAGAAAGAGACCGTGGCCGTTTGGGATGATGTGGGCGGCATCACCGCCACCGGCGTGGGCACCACAGCCATGGAAGTGACCGTCCGTGATTCAAAGGGTGTAGACCATACGCAGCGTGTCCAGGTTGACGTGGTGAACGTCTCCGATGACAACACCGCCATTACCTCCGCCACCGCGGATTGTCAGGAAGTAACCAGTGGGCAGACGTGGAATCTGGCTGAGAACCTCGAGCGCTTGTATCAGGCATCCTTGGATAATGGAACCAATGGCATCACCAGTACCAACCCGGGCGACTATGAATGGACCGTCACCGACCCCAACTGCGTCACTCTGAGCGAGGACGGCAGCACCATCACCGGCGTTGCCAACAGCGGCGGCAATGGCATGATCATCGGCACCCGCCGGGTGCGGTACGACACCCAGTACGGCAGCTATTACCAGATCGAAAAGGCGGTCTTCCCCTACAAGGCCACTTACACCAATGCAAATCAAGGCACCGTCTATGACTATGACGACCTGATCTATGCCGCGTATATCCGCGACTACGACTATAAGCAAGGAGATCGTCCAAGCGTAACATATCCAACCATCAAACTGGAGGCAGACCTGACGGGGGACTCCCCCTATGGCCCGGTCATTGCGGAGACCCACCTTCGCCCGGCGAAGCATCCCTACCGGGTCAACAAAGAGGCACTCACCGTGGACGGCCAGGGCCACACCATCGATCTGTTCGGCACGCCCCTTATGGACTATCTGCTGGAAAAAATGACGGTGCGAAACCTGAATATCATCAGCTCGGAGGTGATGGACAGCGCGGCCATCGCCCATTTGGCCGAGTGGGACACCCTGATCGAGAACTGTCATGTGGACGTCACGATCGAGACCGACCAGCAGTACGCCGGGGGCCTGGTCAACCGGTCCCAGGCCCGGATCAGAGACTGCGGCTTCTACGGGAGCATTACCAACAGCTATGATGAAGTAAAAGAATTTTCTCATGGATACGACGCCGTTCAGGGCGTCCCAGAGGATGATCTATCCAGGACAGTTTTTGGAGAACTGTGCGACACCGGCACCGGCGGCATTGTGGGACTCCAGGACAGCTCTGCGAAAGGCGATGATGGAAGCTGGGTAGCGGAGAGAGCGCCGGAAGGCAGGACCAGCCGCATCGAGTACTGCCGGACGGACGGAGAGGTAAAAGCTGTCTACAACGCCGGGGGCATCGCGGGCCTGACCCGGGGAATGTGGAAAATTTCAAATTCGTATTTATCAAATGTAACATGGAAATGCGAAGGCGCCGTATGGACGGAACTGATCGGCAACATATCCCATGGCACAGTGGCCGCCACCGGAAATGCGGCCTCCGCCGGCGGCATCACCGGCCTCAGCATTTACACCAAGATCTATGGCGCGGTCAACCAGGCCGCCGTCAGCAGTAATGGTGCAAGCGGCGTGGCCTCCGGTATTGCGGGACAGATGTATCCGCACTTCGCAAGTTTCTACGATACGATCACGGGAGGTAGTGAATGGTATAAAGCAAACTGGAACATGCGGGCCGTGATGAGCGCCGGTACAACGGCGGGCGCACGCCAATATCAGTTTACCGCCCTGACCACAAACAGTGATTTATATGATTATCACGTATCGTTGCAGGCGGAAATGATAGGCCAGTATTCGATGTTCCAACTGACCGAAGCTCTGAATCAAACCCACATCAAGGAATTTAACGAGGGAAAAAATTCTATGACCCTTGACCCCGCTGTACCGGATTTGTTCGACGGAGGTCACTGGCTCCTGTGTTTCAAAGAGAACCAGGGCGCCATGGCAGGAAACGCTTTCGATATGGAAAGCACCTACACCTACGGCGACACAATAAAGCCGAAAACCTCCGTGCACGTGGCCAACATCGAATATTTCCGGGTAGAAAGCAACGGTGTTCGCGTCCCTATCACCGCCCCGATCCGGGATGCAGGCAGATATGCCGCCAACGCTACCTATTCCGACGGCAGCAAACATGGTATCACAGAATTTACTGTCCTGCCCCGGACCGTCACGCTTTCCCCTCCTACGAAAACTGACCTGGAATACACCGGCCAGCAGCAGGCGGTCAAGAGCCCCTATATCGCCAACCTCCTCCCCGGAGATGACGTCTCCCTGAGCGTAGAGGGCAACACCGGAACAGAGCCGGGGAACTATAAGCTTACTGTCACCGGCCTACAGGGCGAGGACGCGGGCAATTACACCCTCCCTGCGGGCGGCTACACCATGCCCTGGAGCATCACCATCTCCAATCAGAAGGCTGCTTCCATCACCCTGACGGACGCCCAGGGCCAGCCCGTCACGGAGCGCACCCTCTATTATAACGGCTCGGAGGAACAGCAAAAGCTGGATCTGAACACCATCACCGTCTCCGTCAAAGACCAGAACGGCTGGGACTATATCTTCAAGGACGGCGAAGCAATCGCGTGGTCGTATGAGGGTACCGGCGCGACCCTTGAGAAGGGCATCCTCACCGCTGGGGCGCATGCGGGCAAAGGCGTCCTCACCGTCTCTCTCGGCGATCTGAGCGTCTCCATCGACATCACCGTGGACGCCTTCACCTGGGTCTCCTCCGTGGACTATGACAGGTCTCAGACCACCTGTGTCTACGGGAATACCTATGACCTGACTCGGATCCCCCTCACCGCTACGGACTCCAAGGGCAATGCCTATACACTCACCCCAGCGCAGCTGGAATCTATCCAGTGGCAGCAGTATGGCAGCACATCCGGCGTTACTGTGAATATCGAGGGCACCGAGATGACCCTGACAGTGGAGGACAGCGCCTGGGATAAAAACAAGGAGACGCGCATCACCCTCTCCGGCACCGTTCCTGACGTCGGAGAAGCAGGCGGAGATGTCGTCATCACGAATTTCGTCCCCTTGACGCTGCGCCAGACGCCGGAGGTGGCCTCCATCACCCTCACCGGCCCAGAGGGGGGCATCCGCCTCTATCCCGGCTACAGTGAGTCCATCCTCTGCTACCTCACTGCCGTCTGCACCGACCAGTACGGCCAGACCATGGAGGCTGAGCTCACCTGGAAGAGCAGCGATGAAAGCGTGCTGCAAATCAAAGACGGCCACTTCATCGCCGTGGCGGACGGCACGGCCCAGGTCTGGGCCGACGTGGATGGCGTGGAAAGCGAAAAAATCACTGTCACCGTGGCCGGGACGTCCAAGCTCACTAGCCTGAAGATCACCGGCGCGCCGGAAAAGCTCACCTGCGGCCA
>CALVLC010000147.1 GCA_944336335.1 uncultured Bacilli bacterium
CGCTCGCGCTGGTTCATCTGTGCGGCGATCTGTTCGTTCAAGCGGGCGGTAACCGTCCCGGTGTCCTCGCGCGTGGCTTCGGCATGCGCGAGCTCTTCAGTCAAGCGTGCGATCTCGGCCTCAAATCCTGCGATCGTGTCCGTCGTGCCAGATACGCCCGCGTCCAGTTCAGCCTTGAGCTGTTCGAGGTCGGCCAATGCGCGGGCTTCGCTCGCAGCCTCCGAGCGGTTTTCCGCAATCTCGGTCTGCAGCGACGCGGCCTGCGCGATGTTGTCTGTTGCCTCGGCGGCGAGCTTGTCGATCGCTGCGCGGCATGCCGCGACCTGCGCTTCGGTCTGTTCATAGGCCTGCCGTGCGGCCGCCTCGCGGCTTTCGCACTGGGTGATGGTGTCCTGATACTGCTGCTTGGCAGCGGCGAGGTTGTCCCGCTCGAGCACGAGGTTATCGTATTGCAACTGCAGGCTCTCGAGCAGCAGCCCATGCTGGGATACCGAGGCGCGCAGCCCGGCCTCCGACTGTTCAGCGCGGATGCGCTCGGCCTCAATGGCCTTGAGGTCGTAATCCAGTGCAGCAAGCTCGTCCTTGGCGGAACGGAAATCCTCCTCAGCCTCCGCGCGGCGCACCTCGAGTATTTTCACCTGTTCCTGCGCATCCCGCAGGCGGCCCGCACGGGCGAGCGCGCCCGTGCCGCGCGAGGCCGAGCCGCCGGTCATCGCGCCGCCGGCCTGCAAAATCTGGCCGTCCAGCGTGACGATGCGGAAGCGGTGGCCATACGCCCTGGCGAGCGCAAGCGCGGTGTCCATATTTTCGGAAACGACCGTGCGTGCGAGCAGGTTCTGCACGATGGCCGCATAGCGTTTTTCAAAAGTGACCAGCCGGTCGGCAGTGCCGAAACAGCCCTTCTGCGTTTCCAGGCCGGTTTCCCGCAGGATATTCGGACGAATGGTGTCGATCGGCAGGAAGGTCGCGCGGCCGCCGTCCGTGCGCTTCAGATATTCAATGCAGCGCTTGCCGTCCGCCGACGTGTCCACCACGATGGAGGACGCGGACGCGCCAAGCGCCGTGTCGATGGCGGTGACGAACTTGTCCTCGGTCGCGATCAGTGCGGACACCGGGCCGTGCACACCGTGCATCGCCCCCCGTTCCACCTGATGCATGACCGACTTGACCGCGCGCGAAAAGCCTTCATAATCGCGCTGCATGTCGGACAGCATCTTGACGCGGTTTTTGGCATCAGTCAGCGCCGCCGTTGCTTTGGACAGCTCGCTTTGCAGGCTGTCCACCTTTTTGCGGCGGCTCGCCGCCTTAAGCGACACGCCCTGCACCTTATTCTTCGCACTCGCAAGCGTATCCAGGCAGTCGCGCATGCGCGCTTCCAGCGCCTCATGCGCTTGCTTTTCGCTGTCCAGCCGCTTGCCCGCGGTCTCGATATCAGCTGCGATGGTATCGCGCCGTCCATCCATGCTGGCAAGGCCGGTCTCGGCCGCCGTGCGGTCGATCTCCAGCGCGTGCAGCCGGTTCTGCTGCTCGGTGCGCGCCCTGACAGCTTCGCGCAGCGCCGCCTCGGCCTGCCCTCGCTTTTGGGACTGCCCTGCCGCCTGCTGCGTCAGGTCATCCAGCCGCGCGGCCAGGCCCGCGTGTTTGGTGTCCAACAATTCGATGCGCGACCGGCGCTCCGCAAGCTGCGCGCCCAGATTCTGCGCCTGTTCGGCGCGCTGGGCGCTCTCGCGCTGCGCGCGGTCGATGTTGTCCTTGTTGTTCTGTATGTTGGCTTTGAGGACCGCTGCGCGGCTCGCCTGCTCGGCAGCGCGCTGCTCGGTCTCGCGCAGCTGCTGCCGCAGGCGGTCGGCCTCGCGGTCGATCTCCCGCATATCGGCGGAAAGCTGCTCGGACTGCGCGTACAGCCCTTCCTGCGCCTGTTTGGCAGCGGAAAGCTGATCCGCACAGATTTTGGTGTCCTGCTCCAGCTTGGCGCTGTCTGCCTTGATGCGGTCGAGCGATAGGAGCCAAAGTGAAATCTCCAGCACGCGCAACTCATCGCGCAGAAGCAGGAACTGCTTTGCTTTTTCCGCCTGCTTTTCAAGCGGCCCGACCTGACGCTCGAGTTCGTCATACAGGTCGCGGATGCGGGCGAGATTGTCCTCAGTGGCGGCGAGCTTGTGTTCCGCTTCCTCTTTGCGGTAGCGGAATTTGGTGATGCCGGCGGCTTCCTCGAAGATCTCGCGCCGGTCCTCGCTCTTGAGCGACAGGATCTCGTCAATACGGCCCTGCCCGATGATGGAATAGCCGTCGCGTCCCAAACCGGTATCCATGAACAGCTCATGGATGTCGCGCAGACGGCAGTGCTTTTTATTTAAGAAATACTCGCTCTCGCCCGAGCGGTAATAGCGGCGGGTCACCATGATCTCGGTGAACTCCGAGCGGAACACGCCCTCAGAATTGTCCAAAATCAGCGAGACCTCGGCAAATCCGACTGGCCCTCGCTTGGCCGTGCCGCTGAAAATGACGTCCTCCATCTTGGCGCCGCGCAGCGAGCGGGAAGACTGCTCGCCCAGCACCCAGCGGATGGCGTCCGATATATTGGATTTGCCCGAACCGTTCGGCCCGACGATCGCGGTCAGGCCGCCGAGAAATTTGATCTCGGTCTTGTCCGGGAATGACTTAAAGCCCTGTAAAATCAGGC
>CALVLC010000148.1 GCA_944336335.1 uncultured Bacilli bacterium
TTTCGGGTACAGCTGACGCATGGTATCATAAGATTTTTTCTCACGGGCAACTAGAGTTAGATTCGCCGCAGAGTTATATACACCAACTGAATAATCCATTAGCTCCTGTTCATCTTTTCCGTTCCCATAGTAGACAGTTTGGGGAAATACAGTGATCGGATGATCTTTAAAGTCCTCAATAATCTGACACCTCCACTGCTCCTCGTTGGGCCAAAGGCTCCCCATATTCCCTCCCCCTGGAAGAAAAATATCAGCACTTCGTGGCAGTAAGCGTTGGATACATTTCCGGTTATATAGATAGCTTCGCGCGGTAATTTCAACTACTCTAGTATAGCCGCAGTTTTTTAGAAATTGCTTTTCAGCAAGTACGATCGCACTATCTCCTATATTAGAATGTGTTGGTATCCCAAAAAAGTATGCACTTTTATCCATTGAATGTCGTAAATACCTAAGCCACTGTATATAACTACGTAGAGTTTTTGCTTTACTTAATAGGCAACTTGTTCTCATTATATTTTCTTTCCCTTGTCCTCATACAATTTC
Source organism: uncultured Bacilli bacterium (assembly GCA_944336335.1). Taxonomy (GTDB): domain Bacteria; phylum Bacillota_I; class Bacilli_A; order RFN20; family CAG-826; genus Onthovivens. Next base: position 544 of record CALVLC010000148.1, read on the forward strand.
TTTGTGAGTAATTTTACGAAGAAGTTGAGCCACTTTTGGCATAAAATGCTCTACTCTTACAAAAATTTTTCCTTTTGTCGTCATTTCAGGGTAATTCCATGCAGCTGGCTCACAAATCAAAAATTTAGACTTTTTTCTCAGTTCTTCATATTTTCTTCTTATAGTACTGTCACTACTAGAATCCCCTTTCCACTTATCAAATTCACATGACAATCTATATGCACACATATCTTTCCATTTGAAATATTTCTTTCTCTTAGCAAAGAAATATCGATCAATTAAAGCCTCGCCATAGTCCATACTTTTTACACTAAAGCCTCTATCCATAATACTTCCTTTTCTCTGTCTATAATAATACAGGCTATCTTCTACAGAAACGATGACCCGGCTATTATCCACAACATAGTGAAACACATACTCATCTTCATGTTGCTTTCCTAATGGAAATCTTAGATTTTCAAAGACCGACCTTCGATATAATTTATTCCATGCAACAACATAGTAGCCACCATATGGCTGTAGTATTTCATTGATAAATTCAATCTTCTCATATGTTTTATTTTTTGCATACAACTGTACCTTTGCGCCCGAAACTTGTTCTCCTCGTTCATCGACTTGTAAATAATTACACAAAACTATATCGGCATCATTTTTTTGTGCAGCTCGAACTAGTATCTCATACATATTACCTGCCACAAAGTCATCACTATCCACAAATCCAATGTATTCTCCACTGGCAATATCCAAACCTGCATTTCTAGCATCCGAAAGGCCGCCATTTTCTTTATGTATTACAACAATCCGAGCATCTTCCTTCGCAAATTCATCACACATATCCGGGCAACCATCTGGAGAACCGTCATCTACGAGGATAACCTCTAAGTTGGTATAAGTCTGCGACAGTATAGATTCAACACATTGTTTTAGATATTGTTCCACTTTATATATTGGCACAATAACTGAAATCAGTGGCATCTGTCCGTGTAACATGTTGCGGTACTCCTTTATTTATTGTCTGAATAACGGTTTTATAACAGAGCCTCAAGTCTTTTCATGGCCTCTCGGTTGTTATCCATATATATTCTCTCCATTTGTTTTTTCTCAAGGTGCTCAGCATATTTTGTATCAAAAATGAGCTGCTTAATTTTCTGGGCAAGTGCTGTTGGGTTGATCTCACACAGCCATCCTTGGCTTTGGTTTGTCAGAATTTCTCGCGCTCCCTGCGTCTTGGTCGCTACCACTGGTTTCCCTAAAATCATAGCCTCTGTAATCGTCAATCCAAAAGCCTCTACCCTGCTTGGCTGCACATATAAATCCGCTTGTCGTATATATGGATATGGGTTCACCTTCATACCTACTAGACGCATATACGGCTCCATATGAAGCTCTGCCACTACTCTCTTGATATCATCCATAGCTGGACCATCACCAACAATCCACCAACAGATATCCTTGAGCCCTTCTTCCACCAGTTTTGCACATGCTTGTACCGCAATATCCATGCCTTTTTCAGAAGCAACCCGACCTACAGAGACAATATGAAATTTATTTCTGTCAAATTCATCTTCTATCTGGCATGTTGCCTTTTCTTGGACACCATTCACATCAATAAGGTTGTGAATAGCAACTATTTTCTCCGCTGCATCCGGAACAAATCGTTTTAATTCATTCGCTATATTTTGAGAAACTGCAACTATTTTTTCACATTTTTTATATGCAATTTTATCATGATACATATGTCGCATAGCCCCATGATGATAGTACATGATATATCGATCTGCCTCAACCGCTCGAACCGCCATCTCTGCTACCGCATCGCTATAGATGACACAAGTATCAAAATGTTCACTTCTCATACCTTGCCTGAGATAATGAATATACAAGCGATTCTCAATCCATTTGACGACAGGAATTGTCCACATAAATAGTTTGTGTAGCACAGAAGGATTTTGCACCTCTTCTGTTAGGTGGTAAATGCTTGCATATTTATATTCCGTTTGAAAGGTATATTTCCGTTCTCTGTCAGCAATCAAAACCTGGCAATTAGCTGGAATACGATTTAGAAGTTCCAGCACATCATGAACAATTAGTAAACTGACATCAAATTTTTCATAATCGAATTGATTGAGCAAATTGATCAATGCTGTCTCTATCCCACCGATCCAAAGCGCTTTTATCACAAAGATTACCTTTTTTTTCTTCATTTTCCTGATAAGATCCTATCCATTTTGTTCCTTATTCTCGACAAAAATGTTTTCCCTCGTTCTTTTAACATCAGGCTTGCATATTTTCGTTTACAACGCCTCACTCGTCTAGGAGAAGCATACTCATTCTCCTCTAAGATGGCGAGTAGTTCTACTTGTTCCTGATATAAAAGTTCTTTTGTAAATCGGGTCCCCCAATGTACCAAACATGTTTTTCCTTTTGGCATTGAAGTAATTTCCGCCCGTCCTATGCTAATATCTATTTCAATGCAATCGCGATACTCCCAATAACAGCATATAGCTTCTCGCTCAAACGGTATTGGTTTACAATTATTGAGCGCCATGGATAGAGCAACTAGCGGCTCATCTCCTGGAGTTTCGAACTTTCCTTTGAATTTAAACTGTGAATAATTTGGGGCCAAATTCCTTGCTGTATCAAAAATCTGTTTGCATACCGGTCCCCGTCGCATATAATATATTCCACCATGCAATCCAACTACATACTGCACCTGGCTTTTAAACTTGCCCAAATTCTCATACTCAAACCATCCTGTCTGATCTTCCAAGGGCAGTACACGCCCAAAACACGAAAAATCATCTGCTCCTTCAAAATAACGAAATAGCTGATTCAAGTCACCATATGCAAGACAGTCGGCATCAATAAAAATTGTAATATCATAGGGTAAATACTCGCCTAATTCCAATTTATCCAAATAAGAACATGAGGCTCCATGTGAAAAAACCAAAACATCATCAAATTCTGATGTGTATTTATTTTCTCTGTCTGTTAGAATCGCAAATGGAAGCGGAGAATTGCAAAAGTATCGATATGAATGAAGCAAATTGCGAGCGAGCATGTAGTATTCCTCTTTCCCAGTCGCAATGGTAATAAAACCTTTTGTCTTTTTCATATAACCCCCACATTCTCACTTTTCAAAGCTACTCTTTGTGGGAAGCAGCTTAGAAAAGGCCAACTGCAATTTTTTCGATAAATAACCAAAATCAATTTCTTCTTCTGGGTCATTTACGCATACATATGAAAATTTTTGATGTTCAATCAACTCACACAGGTATTCAATAGTATCATCGCAAACTCTCATCACGCAATTATCGATGATCGCTGGACTAAACTGTCCACTAGCAATCTGCCACCAGAGCACAACCCACTGGTTGACATTATCGCTGGTCCGGAAACGGTCTTGACAGGTCTTATCAAGTTTTTCCGGCTCTGCTCTCCAAACTTCTTCAAATGCGCTCTTTAAATATGCCGCTGGCGCATGCAGATTTTTAAAACCTGTGAAGTAATCTGGATAGAGTTTCTCCAACAGATATGTCCGAAGATTGTCTTTCCACCGATATCGCCTATCGAGATATTTTTTCCCAAATCTTGCAACGGACTTCCGTTTTGGAAAATGAGCATTAACAATCCCCAAATCATTGACCGCTGCATGCTGCCACGTTCCGATATTTCCAATCAGTTCGATAGGTACTTCTCCGCCATAGGTGCATGGCAGACCATCCCGAAAGAAATCTTCTGATCGGAACGGACGCAGCAAAAACATATCATCATTAAAATAGACAAAGCGGTCTGCAAGTCCAGGGATTCTATGAATATTCATCTCGATCGTATGGGAGCTGAACGTAGGAAGATATTCTTGTGGAATAAATTCATCGTGGCGAACAACGTGCAACTTTGGATGTTCAACATTTAAAAAAGGCGGAAGATGTCCCCATGTCACGAAATGAATTTTACGTACAAACGGCGCAAACTTTTCTACGCTACGAAACCAGTATGGGAGAAGCCCCCAATCTCTATACCTGTTTTTCGAATTATTCTCCGTATCTTCCCCAGATTGATATTTTTTCTTTTCATCAAGCCAAGTTGGGTCACATCCGTCAACCCATAAAATAACAAAATCCATGATTAATTTCCCCAAATCTCATTTAAACCTATCATCGCCCTATGTTAGTAAGCAAAATTCAAATCACTTTAGATATTTGTTTCATGATTTCCCTTCCACTTTTGTCGCATATTTCATTGACTCTAAGTTTTTTAAATAAACCCAGACGAATCAAATCAAGTACCAGACACACTGAATATACCGCACCAGCTATTCCCATAACAGAAATAGTTGTTATCAATGGGTTTAAATCCGCAATTGGTGCAAATGCATTTACCACTGTCACATGCCAAAAAATAAGAGGATGAACATGAATAAGATAAATAGAAAAAACTAACGGCGATATATAGTTCACCATATGCGCAAGGAAAGAATTATTCTTAATCCTCAACCTACAAAAAAATAAAAACAAGAATATCGCTTCTCCAAGTATAATAGGCGAGGTGTTTGTCCATAACAATTCACCAAACAATTTTTTCCCAAGCAAAGTCTGTGTGAGATGCTCAATCATTCCCTTATATGCTACAGTTAACATCGCTAAAATTATAACAATCATCAAATTCAACCAATTGTTGTAGTTTATTTTTTGCAGTACCTTAAACTTATATAAGTATCCGCCTATAAGATAGAGTGCAAAGAACCAGCAAAATTCGGCCCCACCAGATATCTTCAGCACATCATTTCCCAATGCTGCTACTGGAATTATACAAAATATAACACCAATTGCAATTAGCATCAAAAGGTATTTTTTCTTGTTTAATGTTGCAACAACATGATTTAAAATAGGTTCAAACATAAACAATACAAAGAAAGCATTAAAGAACCAATATCTCCCTCTCAAAACAGGAAAAAACATTGATATCATTTCTGATACTGAGCGTACATTCCGGTCTAAAAACATTACACCACATGATATAATCACAGACCAAAATAACACTACCAGCCATCTCTCCAAAAGCCTTGATAGTCTAAATTTTGATTTACATGCACAATATCCATGCACAATGACAAAACAATCTACCGCACTTAGTACTATAGTATATACAAAGGATGATAGATAATAGCCTACAGTACCATACTGTTCGGCATATAGGACACCACCTTGCATATAAATATGTACACATACTACAAAAAGCATTGCCAACATCTTTAATAAATCTATGCCTATATTATGCTCTTTTTTATTTTCTATCTCTTTCATGATTTTACCATCTCAAATCTTTTGATATAGTCCCATTCTTTTCACAGTATTTGCCAATCTGTGTCGCAACTGCAATATCAAATTGTGGCAACGAATTTTTGCATATTTTCCTTCTCTCAAAGCACAATCTAACTCATTGTCAGTTTTCGTATAAATGGGAATATCGCTGCGCACATGATCTTGAGCAATCGCACGAATTTTATTCATTTTCGCCATCCACAGCTTCTGTCGAAGCATCATATAATAAACCTTACTTAACACATCTGAATGTCCTTCTAGACGAATTTTGAAAAAAGTCATATAATCAACAATACTCTTTATACGGCAAATACGCTTATACACATTCTCATTTCCCTCATCGTGGTGATATCGATATATAGGTTCTTTCAACATATAAATTTCTTTACAAAAACGTATACAATCTAAAGAGAACAAGAAATCCTCCATCAAAAATATACTTTCATCATAGGTCACTCCATTATCAACCACTAATTCTCTTCGTATAATTTTATTGCACGATGATGTAAACACATTCGCCTCATATAAATCGCAAAAATGGTCTTGTATGTCTTTTTCAGAAAGCAAACCTTCCCATGAATATACCATTTCCTGTTTACGAAACAATTTTTCATGGTAATAATATTCAAAAACCATACCATAAACAAGCATATCTGGTTTTTTTTGTCTTATAATGTGGTCAGCGTTTAAGAATGCATCCGAATCAACAATATCATCAGCATCAAACATAATAATATATTCGGCATCTGATTGCCTAATTCCTAGGTTTCTTGCTGCTGATACACCTTTGTTTTTTTGTTTGAAATAACGAATATTATGGTATCTTTTAACTAACTCCAAACATTTTTCTTCTGTTTGGTCTGTGGATCCATCATTGATTATAATAATCGAAAAGTCTCTAAGTCCCGACGATTCCAAGGCATCAACTGCTTTGCTAATCGTTTCTTCACAGTTATATGCCGGTATAATTACTTCAAACAAATTCATTCGTACCACCATTTTCAAGTCATTACAATTAAGCCGCTTGGCAATCTACGCATTCCAAAAAAAGGAAAATCCGCTCAATAAAGCTGAACTAGCCTCTACATATGACAAATAATACAAAATCGTAAACACGAAAACAGGAAATTTTATAATCTGATAAGACTTTTTCGTAAAATAACGAATTTCTCTTATGTATCCAGGGAATTGCTTCGCTTGTTCTCTTCCTGGTTGGAAAATCAGAGGAAACAGTAGGACAACAAACTGGAAAAAGTAATCTGCTAGACGAGAAAAAACATTGTCATAGACAGAAAAGGTCTGTACAATTGTAGCCAATACCAATATATTAAATATTCTAGAATACACCATATCGTATTGCTTTAATGGTCTCATAAACACGCCCAAAGCAAGTATGGCGCTCATCATTAAAGCTCTTCCTCCTATTGAGCCAGATGATTCAAATTTAATATCTCCTTCATAATAAAGAATAGATGCCTGTTCAACAATTTGATTTCTAAACAAAAAAACTATTACAGCCGTTAATGCAAGTATTATAAAATATACGACATCTATTTTTTTTCTTGCAAACGGATAGGCAACAAGGAATATCCCTGCTGGCAAATGGAAAAGCATTGCAAGTGTCACTAGCACAACAAACTTTATTGGTTTGCTTTTCAAAACACAAATCATAGCTAACACAATAAATCCCATTGCAATTGCTTGCTTCAAAATATTGAAAGTCGAGATATAAAACCCCATCCCGACATACATTATATAACTCCAAAAGGGCGAGGGTGAATACCTGTAAATAAGAATCCCTAGTGTAATTGCAACGAAAGCTGAAATAATAAATAAACAGCCTTGAAAACTGATTCCAATACTTCCTGCACCGTGAAAAAACAACTGTAAACCAATGGTATCTCCGGTTTTCCCCAAGTCCAGCGTCCATCCAGGTGTATTGCACACCAAATATGCATAGTAATAGTGGAACAAATCTCCCATCTGATAAGATCTGAATCCGCTAAAACACATCAAAACAATTGTTACAACCTGTATACATTGCTTTCTACTCATATGGACTGCTTTATAAAACAACGTAATTACTATTATACCGAAGATAAGCCATTTATTTGCTTCCACGATGTCTCTCCTTGCTTCATAATTGTAATAAATGCCCGTAATTTGTTAATTTACCTTCCTTAGTCGTAGATACTGGATTTCCATACCGCCATGACAATTTAGAGGCAAAAGTCTCTCCTATTTCCAAGGTTCTAAAAAAAACAGGATCATACTCTTCATTAATCGCTGCCATCAAAGCTCCACGTTTTATGTTATTATTGGGTATCGAATCGATTGCTTCCCTCACTACAGGTATATTCTCATATGCTAAACCATAAATGTAATCTGCCAATAGGTAGTCTATAGCATGATCGTTCTTTTTCCAATATTGAAACAAGAGTTCTTTCGAAAAAGAAAAGAAAGGGAATCCCGCCTTACCCGACATAAAGTATCCTGTCCATCGACTTTTTGAAAACCAGAAATTATTAGGATCATAAGTTTTCAAGGTGAAAAAATCCAAAGAAAAAATCTCTTCAGGTATAGGCTGAGAAATAAATACAGTCGCATCTATCCACATTCCACCATATTCTGATAATAACGCAAGGCGGATCATATCAGAATAAAACGCATGTCCAATGATATTTTCATCGTGCTTCTTTTTCACTATCTCCGGTAAGGATACGTAATTCTGGTAATTATGCTGAGAGAGCACTAGCACTTCATGCCCATTTGCGTTCTTCCGAATGCTTTTAATACAAGCCTTCACGATATCTGGTGCATTTTCTTCTCCCTGCCACCAAAAAACCCATATTACTGGCTTCTTCTGGTTCGCACCTTCTCCAATTTCTTGTTTTTTACTTTGTTCTATTTCGTTATATAACAATGTATTCAAATAGTTTAGAATATATTGGTCTTTTTCTTGATAGGCGTTTAGTATCTTATTTAAATTCATCTTTCTGTATTGCGCCTCATCTGCATTAAAGCATATCTTTGCGTAATCTTTAGAAAAAAACTTTTTATTTTTTTGATAAACGTTCCATTCTTGGTGTAGCCAGCGCATATACCTATAAATTTTTAAAGGAATATAGTTTATAATATTTTCTCTCATACCTTCCACCATCATCTTATTCTCATTATATCGTTATATTTTGCGTAATACGATACTTTCAAAAAAGTTTTGCGTCAACTTCACTGCCGCCGTCTTTGCAAGCATTTTACTTCGCTCTACTGCTTTTTGACTATAATGACTTCTGAGTTCCTCTGAATTAATCATTTGATACAGTCCTTTAAGCAATCCATCATTCGAATTATCCACAACCATCCCATACTCGGAATCTCCCAACAATTCCGTCATACCTGTACAAGGTGTCGTCACAACTGGTTTATGCAAAAACATAGCCTCCTGTATGACGGTGCTTATTCCCTCATATGCAGATGAACATACAACAATATCCGCTCGTTTTACCCAAGGGTATGGATTTTTAAAAAATCCTCTTAGAATAACGTTCTCTTCTAACCCCAAAGACAGGATCTGACGCTCTAACTTCTCTCGCTCTGGTCCTTCTCCCAAGATATTCAGACAGAAGCTACAATTCGCATCCTTTAACTTGCGACAAGTATCGATAAGGTAAGCAAAGTTTTTCTGTGGAGCCAATCTACCAAGTGCAACCATTTGGATTTTATTTTTTTCCATTTCGTACTGAATCACTTCATCCGATTTTGCGCGGATCTCATCGTCATCAATGACATTTGGTAATACAGAAGTATCAAACCCTGGACCAAAAAGTTCATGGAATCCAGTTCGTACGTCTTCTGACACACAAACAATATGATCAAACTGATTATATTGTTTTTTTACCTTGGCCGAAACTTCTCTAATTCCCTCTTTTCGAGCAAGATCGCAGTGCACCCATGCGACCTTCTTGGCCCTGAAATTATTTGACTGCGCAATAATCTTTGTGGCAACTGTTTCAAGATACGCCACTTCAATATCATAATCATCTTTTACAAAAAAGCGGTAGGCCAGCTTCAGTTGCGCACAAATACGGAACCAATATGAAAAAATTTTCTTTCCCAGTTCAGATTTACATCGATTAATCGCCTTATAACGAATTCCATTCACCAAAAACTCACTCGAAACACACTGGTCAATCGTCTGAACTGTAAGGTCAAACTTGCTTTGATCCATGTTGTTAACCAAGTTCCGCAGGACCTTTTCGGCCCCTCCCTCGGATAGACCTGGTATAAAAAACAGTATCTTAATCATGCACCTATCCACCGCCCCTAATCGAACTATTTATTGCGGTTATACTCCTGTTGATACAGATTGCACATTGTCTCAGCAAACATTTTGGAATCAAATTTTTTCTTCCTGATTGCCTGTTCTACACTCTCTTTTGTTGGTCTATTCTTCTGAATTGCTGCTTCTATGGCATCCGCCCATTGTTCCGGGCTATCATCTAAACTCAGCCACGTCACTGTGTCAATTTCGAAGTCAACTTCCGGAGAATATGTGTTCGCCGAAACACAGGAAAGCCCAGTTGCTTGAGCTTCAATCATTACTAATGGCATTCCTTCGTATTTAGACGGCAGCACAAAGGCTGAAGATTTACGCATCAGAACATCAATGTCCTTTCGCACCCCTATTAATCGCACATACGATTCCAAGCGCCGTTCTCTTATCAATGCTCGGATCTGCGCCTCGTATGATTCATCTCCGTTCCCTGCGCAAAGAATCCGAATATTACATCCTCTTTTACGAAATACATCAGCTATTTCCACTAGAAACTTTTGATTTTTTACAGCAGTAATTCGCGCAACATTTAGTACATTGACCCATGTGCCATCGCAGAATTCTCCGCTTTCTTGTTGTCCGTAGTGAACCAGAAACAAGCGGCTATCGACAGAGTTAAACACCAAATGATAGGTATCTCTTTGAATCACTTTGGAGCCATACAAAAATGTTCCAGCCCATGTTGAGCAGGCTATCTGTATAGTAGAATACCGATTGATCATTGTTCTCATGATGCTGTTGTATATGGAACGCATTACGCTTCTCTTTCGCCCGGTTCCATCATCATCACACCAATTGTGCGCATGGGCAAAGCGATTCGGAATTCCAGCTTTTTTTGCAATTGCCAGCGTAATACCACTATGAAACAGCTCATGAGAATGGACAATATCATACTGTCCTCGACGCATCACTTCCAGCAATGCTTTACAGTACTTCTCCGGATTTCTCCAACTCATCGGAGGAATCAAAACGAATGTTCCTCCCAGCGCTTCTATTTCTTTCCTAAAAAATGCATCTCTCTTCGTAGAAGTAAAATCAATTTGAAATTTGTTTTTATCTGCATTTCGAGCCAGATGCATAAGTTGGTTTTCAATACCACCCACATGCATGTCCCCAGCAACCATTAGCACTTTTATTTTCTTCATAGACATTTCATCACCCAATCTCTGTGATGCTTTCTGCAGATGAGCACATCAATGATGTAGCCCATTTTGTGAACAACTGGAAACGCAATCACTCTACATTTAATTCCCGTAGCCTGTACACGTTTCTGCCCATACAAGCCGCAGATTTCAGTAATTTTTTTCAAGCGTTCTCGTTTTGGAAGATTGTACTTCAAGAGTTCCTTACAAGCAGAATATGCACTTCGATAGTAGACCCAGGCCAGAGATCCACGGTATATCTGTTTAATGTCT
>CALVLC010000149.1 GCA_944336335.1 uncultured Bacilli bacterium
AGCTTACGGAGGCTGAAGCAAAGGACCTTCTGTATTCCGGAGGCCTTAAGATAATGACGACCCAGGATCCTGAGATGCAGGCCATAGTGGACAGCGAGGTCAATGATCCTGATAATTATGATACGGCAAAATACAGCTATAAGTGGAGGTGTTCCATCCAGCATGCAGACGGGGGACTGAAGCATTACAGTGAAAAGGACGCCGACAGGTATTTTGAGGAACATAAGAGCAATTATAATGGACTTTTCAAGACCGAAGATGCAGTAAAAGAGGCGATAGCTGAGTACAGGAGCACCATATATGATGAGGCCGCGGGAGACGAGATCATAGCGGAAACACTGGATACTGCGCTCCAGCCTCAGGTATCCTTCGTACTTATGGATCAGAGGACTAAGGAAGTAAAGGCCATAAGCGGAGGCCGCGGAGAAAAGAAATATTCCCTGACCATCAACAGAGCCTATAATACCTATAAGCAGCCGGGTTCCGTATTTAAGGTAATAACCGCCTTCGCGCCTGCCCTTGAGGATTACGGAGCTACCCTTGGCACATGTTATTATGACTGCGAGTTCACAGTCGGGGATAAGACCTTCAGGAACTGGTGGAGAGGAGGAAACTATTTTGGTTACTCCAGCATAAGGGACGGAATAGAGTTCTCAATGAATATAGTTGCCGTAAGGTGTATGTACGAGACAGTGACTCCGGAAGGAGGAGTTGAGTTTGCAAGGAAGCTCGGCATAAGCTCCCTTACGGACGAGGATTATAACGTGGCAACTGCTCTTGGAGGAATAACGAAGGGCGTCACCAATCTTGAGCTTACAAACGCCTTTGCAACTATAGCAGACGGAGGCCTGTATTCAGAGGCAAAGCTGTTTACCAAGATATACGACAAAAACGGAAATGTCCTTATAGACCTTGAAGAGGATGAGCCGGACAGGGTCATGAAGGAAACTACGGCTTTCCTGCTTACGGATGCTCTGAAGAGAGCCACTGAGCCGCATACAAAGTGGTCGAGCGGCTATACCGTCAACAATACCTCCACAAGAGCTCATCTTGACGATATGACCACTGCCGGAAAATCAGGAACCACTACAAACAATAACGACGTCTGGTTCGTTGGTTTTACGCCGTACTATACGGCAGGCATATGGGCGGGCTGTGACGACAACCAGTCCTTAAGCGATCCTGAGACCGGAGAATATAACGGCGGAACCTCCTTTCATAAGGATATATGGAAGAAGATAATGGACAGAGTCCATGAGGGCATGGAGGATACAGGCTTCGAAGTCCCTGAAGGCATCGTAGAGGTCGAGGTATGCAGAAAGAGCGGAAAACTGCCTCACAGTGGATGCTACGCTGATTACAGGGGCGGAAGCAACGCAGTTTATACCGAATATTTTGATGAGGATAACGTTCCGACCGAAAAATGCGATCACCACACCTCATACGGCAGCATAATAGTGCCGGAGGAAGATAGAGGGAAATATACGGATGACAGCGGACATTCATATTCATCTTCATCGGGAGGCTCAGGGACTGAAGCATCAGAGACCGAGACATCGGGAGCCGGGGAAGCTGAGATAGTGGATTCCCCTGCTGAGACGGCTCCGTCAGGAGGAAACGGCGTGATAATATCGCCGGGAGTAACAATTAACCAGTCTCCACAGGGTCCGGGGCCCGGAGGTAATTGATTGAACAGACCTTTCAGAAAGGAAAAAATTGAATTTGCTGCCGGGGCAATACTCATAGTGGTCCTGCTGATAATACTTGCCATCGTTAAAGTTGGAAAAAAAGACGCTGATCAGGAGATCATTGCGGAGATCAGCAATCTGACTCCCGAAGAGCTTCAGGAGATGGAAAGGGAAGAAAAGCTTGAGGAGCTTACGGAGGACTATGAGAATTTCGGTATAATCAGCACCAGCAGCTATATAAACTTAAGGTCACAGCCCAACGAGCTGGACATGACCAATATAATAGGAAAGCTTGAAAACGGTGCAGCCCTCGACATACTTGAGGATGACGGCGACTGGAGCCTGATAAAGTCAGGAAATATCCGGGGTTACTGCAAGTCGGAATATATAGTGACCGGAGAGGAAGCGGAGGAGCTTGCCCTTTCCGACGCCAAAATGAGGGCGGTCATAACAACTGACGTGCTTAACATCAGGTCGGCTCCGGAGATAGATCCGATGAATGTTATCGGGAAAGCGAGGCTTGGTGAGAGATATGTTTTCATCAGCAGAGACGGAGACTGGGCAAAGATAGAGGCGCAGACTGAAAGCGGGGAAAAGACCGAGGGCTACATAAACGTCGGCGACGGAAACGCGGAGATAGCAACCTGCTTAAACGCCGCAAGAAGACTGGATTTAAGGACCATGGCCACTACCCAGTATGATCAGCTTGTGCTTGCCGCTACCGACGGATATGTGAACATCAGGGAAACGCCTGAGGATGACGGCATCAACAATATAATCGGACAGTTTACCGAGGGCAGCGGAGGCGAGCTTTTGGAGACGGTGACGGGAGAGGACGGCAATACCTGGTATAAGATCAAGTCCGGTCCTGTGACCGGCTATGTGAGAGCAGACTACTGCATGACCGGTAAAAACGCGGAAAACGCGGCTCTGGACTATGCCAAGCTCACAGCTTACATAAATGTAGACTCCTTAAATGTCAGAAGCGAACCTAATCTTGACGCCGGCGTATGGACAAGCGTTACTAAAAATCAGGCCTACGATGTCATAAACCAACTGGACGGATGGGTCGAGATAGAGCTTGATGCAGGTGACGGCGATGAAGAGACCGACAGGGCGTTTATATCCACCAGGGATAACAACGTGGATGTCAGGTATGGTTTAAGCGAAGCGATAGAGTATTATCCTGCAGTAGAGGCCGCAAATGCCGCGGCGGCATTCAGGAACAGCATTGTAAACTATGCGTGTCAGTTTGTCGGCAACAGATACGTATGGGGCGGAACGTCACTTACTAACGGCACCGACTGTTCAGGATTTACAATGAGGGTAATGGAGCATTACGGCATCAGCATACCAAGGACCAGCCGTGAGCAGGCCAAGGTCGGGGTAAGAGTCACATCAGACAATATGAAGCCGGGAGATCTTGTATTTTATGCAAACAGCTCCGGTACGATCAATCATGTGGCCCTGTATATAGGAAACGGGCAGGTAATAAGCGCCGCTTCCGCAAAGAGCGGCATAAGGATAACC
>CALVLC010000150.1 GCA_944336335.1 uncultured Bacilli bacterium
TATTAAAACAAGTAGGATTAGAAAAAAGAATGAATAATTTTCCTGCCCAATTATCAGGTGGAGAACAACAACGTGTGGCGATTGCTAGAGCGATTGCGAAAAACCCTAAAATATTACTTTGTGATGAACCAACGGGGGCTTTAGATTCTAAAACTGGTCAAAAAGTGATTGAATTATTAGAAGATACTTGTCGTAATATGGGAATTACTACAGTTGTCATTACTCATAATGCAATGATTGCAGAAATTGCAGATAAAGTAATACATATTAAAAATGGAACCGTAGATCATGTTGAACTTCATTCCAATCCTAAAAAAGCGAAAGATATGGTGTGGTGATAAAATGCTTTTTAAAAATACGTTACGTAAAATAAAAAGGTCATTTGGTCGTTATGCTTCTTTAATTGTGATTGTATTTATTGGTACTGCTATATTTACGAGTCTTCAACTTTGTACTCCTAATATTAAAGAAGTGCAACAAGATTATTATGATGATACGAAATTAATGGATTTGAAGATTAATGGGACATTAGGTCTTACTGATAAAGATGTGAGTGAATTAAAGAAATTAGATCAAGTTGATCGTGTAGTAGGTAGTTATTCTAAAGAAGTGTTAGATGGTAATCATACGATTAAAGTACATGCGATAGAAGATGATGTGAATCGTTTTGATTTAGTAGATGGGAAGATGCCTATGAATGATGAGGAGTGTTTAGCAGATGCTTCTTATTATCAGGTTGGAGATATTATAACCATTACTGAACCAAATCATGAGAATGATTTAAAGACACATCGTTTTAAAGTAACTGGTACCATTTATTCTCCTCTTTATACGGGTACGAATTATGGGAGTAGTCAAATAGGGGATGGAACTTTATATTCTTATATGTTTGTTTTAAAAGATACATTTCAATATGATGTATATACAGAAATATATGTTACTTTAAAACAATCATCTGACGATATGATTTATTCATCCAATTATAAAGATAATATTGAACAGTTAAAAAAAGAGATTGAAAAGATTTCTGAAAAGGCTGAAAAACGTCGTTATGATGAATTGACTGAGGATATGGTATTACAGTTAGAACAATTGAAACAAGCAAATCAAATGATGCCAAATCCTATTTATCAACAAAATATAGAAACATTGGAAAGTGCGATTGATCAAGTAGGAGAAAGTAAATGGCATATTTTTGATCGTTATGATAGTGTTATTTCTTATAAGATATTAGAGATGCAGTATGATGAAGTACAAATACTAGCAAATATAGTTCCTTTCTTTTTCTTTATTGTTGTATTACTTATGACTTCAAATACAATGACTAGAATGATTACCGAAGAAAGAAGTGAAATGGGTGCTATGACATCGATTGGTATTTCGAATCGTCGCATTATTAACCACTATGTTATTTATATTTTATCTAGTACGGTTGTGGGAACATTACTTGGTTTCTTGTTTGGAAATTATGTATTAACACCATTATTCTATAGTTGTTTTCCAGTTCATATGCCAGAGATGCATTCTACATTTCATTTTGGATTATTCATTATATTATTAATATTTGTCCAGGCTTTGATGATGACTGTTACGATTTATTCTTGTTTGAAAGTGTTTCGTCAAAGCCCAGCAAATTTATTAAGACCACCAGCACCAAAGAGTGGTAAAAAAATTATTTTAGAAAAGATTCATATTTTATGGAATCATCTATCATTTTCTTGGAAAATTACGATTCGTAATATTTTCCGTTATAAAAAGCGTGTCTTTATGACACTTGTTGGAACTGCTGGTTGTACGTTCTTAATTTTAATAGGGTTTGGAATTCAAGATAGTATTGAAGGGGTTGGAAAGAAACAATATACAGATGTATTACGTTATGAGAACATGATTGTTCTTAAAAATAATATATCAGATATTTCAAACTCTCTTGATGCGGTATTAAAAGATCAAGTAAAAGATCCTTTGTTATTAAATCAAACCCATTTTAAAGTACATACAACAACAGATGATATGGATGCTTATGTGATTGTACCAAAAGAAGATGATTCTAATTTTTATAAGTATTTTGCAATCAAAAGTAATCAAGATGGAAAAACAAAGAAGTTAAATAACAATCAAGTATATGTTACAACACAGATTGCGAGACGTTGTGGTATTGAAAAGGGGGATAAAATTACCCTAGAAGATGGAGATGGGAATACATATCAAGTTGTAGTAGGAGATATTATTGAGAATTATGTTTCTAATTATATTTATATGAATCGCTTTCTTTATGAGAATACTATGAAAGAAGAATGGACAGGAAATATGATTGTCTCTCAGAATGATCATAGTAAGAAGCAGATTGCGAATCATTTATTAGATTCAGGAGAAGTATTAAGTGTTCAATTTTCTGATGATTTATTAGAAGATGTAAATGGTGGTATTAGTGGTTTAGAAAATGTAATTGTCGTTCTTATTTTAATTGCTTCTTTATTAGCATTCTCTGTCCTATATAATTTAACATCTATTAATATTAGTGAACGTATTCGTGAGATTTCTACTTTAAAAGTACTCGGCTAT
>CALVLC010000151.1 GCA_944336335.1 uncultured Bacilli bacterium
AATTATTAAGCAAAGTATTACGAAGTTTTTCGAACGAAGAGAGGAACATCCAGCTTTGCATATTAATCATGCCATATTTTCCATTAGCTACAAGTCGGTCTATAGACAACATCATAAATGTGGAGAATAAATCGGCTTTCCCCTCTTCGTAGTTTTTCTTTACATACTTGCTCAGCACCTCATTCATACTACCTGCACCCATATAAGGCGGATTCATCACCAATGCATGATACTTTTCCGTCAAGGCCAGAATCAGTTCAAATACAGAAAGTTGGGTACGAATAGCCTCCGGTATAAAGTCCTGATTGTGCCAATATTCTACCGTCTGTTTCACCAGCAGCCGGGTACTATCGCTAAGCTCAAATTTCATGATAGAGCCTAACGAATCCGCGTGCTGCATCAAGTCGAAGCAAGCGATGAGTTCATTGACGTGAGTCTGATTTTCCTGTCCCAAAAAGAAATGAGGAAGGAATTCTCTGACCAGTCCATTCTTTTCTTCATTCCAAGGCTTCGGCATGGCCAATACATGAGGCAAGCAATGAGCGTCGGCAAATGAAACATCCTTCTGGCAAGCTTTCAGCAAGAGGGCAAAAGTGGTTAATTGCTTGGCACGATTGTCAATGTCTACTCCGGTCAAGTTATGCTTAAAAATATTCTCTATGGCTTCCCCACGGCCATAGCCTTCGGCAATATAAAGATCGTAGAGCAAATCAAAACACTCGTTCAGAATATGGCCTGAACCACAGGCTAAATCGGCTACTTTCAGGTCTGTCAGTTCTTCGTATCTTAAGATATTTTCTGCCGGAGTCTTTTCATAGGGTTCCACCAGATATTGCCACTTCTTCTGTAGCGTAGTTTCGTATGGATTATTGTCGAGGTAGATACGGCCTACCGTATTCTGCACCATATATTTCACTATCCAGTTGGGGGTGAATATCTGCGTAGCGGCAGGAATCTCGTCTGCCTCGAACTTGCCTTTCTTGGCAAATACTTCATCCTTACGTTCTGAGATATAGAACTGGTAAAGCCAGCCTATCAGTTCCGGTGATTGAAAATCCTCATCAGTAATGAATTCCGTATGATTGAGCATGTCCACAAAGCCACCTTCTGTCAGAATATTGTTCGGCAGAAGCAGCTCGGTATAGTCGGCCATAGAGCCGAAACACTGGTTGATGATGGGATTGTCATGACACCACGCGGTTATGAGCAGGGCAAACTGTTCGGTTACCTTCGTGTCATCGTCAAGTAACTCTATGACGCGCTGACGAAGATCTTCTTTCATCGGAGGAAGGTGGCCTTGGCGGGCTTGGTCCACAATAACCGGTGTACGTGCGGCATCGGCATACTGGAGTACAGGAGAACAGAGATTGTTCTTCTGCAAGATGCGAATGGCACACAGCCGGTTGAACCAGGTATAGGCAGCTTCTTCGTACACTTCATTGATACCTTTCTGCTGTACACGATTGAAGAGGGACATCCACTGATGGTAGAATCCTTCTGTATATAATTTTCCGTTCCAAAGTGTACCTCCCTGCATAAGTTGCGGTCGGTGTTCTTCGGCCACATTCCCTTTCCGGTCGAAACCAAGTGTCATAATCTTGGCAGCGATGCCGGTTTTCAATATGTTGCGTGCTTCGGTGGCGAAGCGTTTAATCTTATTGGTGTCCATATATCTTTCGTTATCTTTTTAAGCTAATTATCCAAAATAGCTTTCAAGTCATTCTGTAACATTTCAATCTCATCATATCCTGTGGTATGCAATCCTTTATCAAGAATGTCTGTCCTGAAAGCAATGCCCGTTCCTTTGCACAGCAGGGTCCCGATGTGCAGTATCAGCTTATACAGTTGGTGACCTTGAATGTGCAAGTAGGCATTTTCCGGGGTTAAAATACCATTTGGATTGGCCGGTTCTTCTGTCAGTCCACCTGTTGCGGCTTCAAACAGGGACTGAACGGTTTGCAGATATGCTTTGCCGTTATCTGCTAAATCAGCACGTTTAGGTTGCAGAGGAATACAGGCATTGAATTTTGATACATTCCACAACTGATTGAGATGGCTGTCTGCACCGTACCGAATCAGATACAACAACGGCTTATAAACGATTCTCGAAAACGACGTAAGAAATGCCTGCATGTCAAAATCTGTTTCAGGTTGTATCAACTTCATGCGTTCATTGAGATGAGAGGCTTCGCATAAGTGATTTTCCCACGAATAGGCATAGGTCTGAGCAATGAAATTCTTTGCTGAAAGTTCAGTCTCACCTCTTAACAAACGCAAATCACTGTCTATGCAGATAAAGAAACGCGCAGTAAGGTAAGGTCTGAATTTCAGACATTGCTCACATCCGCGGGTGTCTTTCCCGTCATCACTTTTGCTGAAATACAGGTAGCGGTAACGCCCCGGTTTAATAGTTTGAAGTTGATAGTCCCAAAATGTCTCATCTTCCTCGTCTTCCAGATGTACCACGGCTTGATAACGTCCTGTCAGGGCAAGATTCCGATAAAGCTTGGCTTGTTTCTCTATCCAATTGATTCCTTCCATACGCCTTACTTTGTGATTTGTTCCATATACCAGACTTTATCTCCCCATCCATCTCCAAACAGGGCAGGGGAATGAGTCGTAATGAAAAACTGAGCGTTGGAATTGAAACGAACCAATAGGTTGATGAGTTCAAACTGCCAGTCTATATCCAGTGAGTTTTCCGGTTCGTCAATCAGAACGATAGACACACGTTTGCCCAATAAAAATACACGGAGCAGAATCAGCAGTACTTGCATCTCTCCGGAAGAAAGTGCTCGTACGGGTAACGTGCCGTTATCAGTAATCACAGAAAATTTGCTTCCCTCTATCTCTATCCGTTTGCGGGTTAAAGCGAACAAGCCGTTGATTGTTTTCTGAAAATCAGCAATCTGTGCTTTTAATTCTTCTTGTTTCTCAACAGAACTGTCTATCATGGACATACGAAGACTCATCAGCGAAGGACCGGTTTTCATGTCATAGATGAAATACTCCAGATCTTGCGCTAATGCCGTAGCTTTCATCCGTTTATCTCGCATGGCAATATTATCAATGGAACGCAGATAAACAATGTCTTCACTTTGTTCATGGTTATCCGTCACCAGTGACTCGTAGAGGTTTTTCAGAAACGTGGTTTTTCCACTTCCATTTACCCCCATTATAATGTTGACATCGGGATGGGCCGTGAACTGGACCTTCTGTTTGTTCCAAAGGTTGATATTTACTTCCGATATTCTTGACAGTGACATATATTCTAGGTTTTAGGATTGCTGTTATTTGATTATCATTACTCCATCGTGGTCGACAAGCAGGCGCTCCAATTGCTGACGCAGTCCGTCCAGATAGCGTTCGATGTCTTCTGCATTCGTAATAGGCAGTTGGGTCTTGGTCTGCAGTGAGGCCTGACGGATTCTCTTTTCCTGTTCCGGTAATGTTGGAGGAGTATACGACATGATTCTCTCTACCTGTTCCTGATAGAAGGCATCGGTATTGACATTGTTCTGCAACACCAGAATATTGGTCGGAGAGGTCTTAAGTTGAATCGTCGCTTCGCGGTCGGACAATACGCTCACAGGCACATGTTGCTGCTCTGCCACCTGCTTGAGATAGTCGAACATATCATTGTAGGCCGCTTTGATTTTCTCACGCAAACGGTTTCGTACTTCATCCAAGATTCCTGAAAGCTGGTTCATCAGCTTGATGTAGTTACGGAATGTCTTTCCGATAGGCCATGGGTCCTCCTTCACTTTACAGAATTCACCGACAGCTCCCTGCTGCTCCATAGGTACAAACGGGAAGTTGTAGATATTGTCATCTGCAAACTGAATGAGCTGTTTGTAGG
This sequence comes from uncultured Bacilli bacterium, assembly GCA_944336335.1. Classification (GTDB taxonomy): domain Bacteria; phylum Bacillota_I; class Bacilli_A; order RFN20; family CAG-826; genus Onthovivens. The sequence continues at coordinate 3,860 of CALVLC010000151.1, forward strand.
TAGAAAGCTGGTCGTGCGTGAATTGCACCACTTCCTTGCATTTGTCGGTAAGAGTCTTGGCTTCATCCTTTGACGCGATGAGAAGGTTGAAGAATTTCAACGGATCACGCTCATCAAGCCATGATTCAAAGAGTTCAACAGCCTGACGGATTGGCCTGGCAAAAGGATAGGTGATTATCTGTTGCTCGATATCCTTATAACCTTTGACTAATCTGGCAAGACTGCGCTCACTCTCCATGTCACGGCAAGCACGGAACAGTTGGGTGCTGTCGGTAGTGGATGGAGCGGAAGATATGCCGAATATCTCTTTCCAGGCGGCAATGAAATTCTGAATGACCTGTGGCGAAATAACTTGTGCCTGACGGAGTGTAAACTTGTTGCTTTCGTTCACAATGCGATTGGCTACGGTTGTTATTTCTACGTTCGGATTATTCGCATAAGAATAGTCGCGGTTGTGACGACGTACCAGCTCATTGATGACATAGAGGGTACAGATATTGTCCCATCCGTATGGCGCTTTTGAGAACTTGGCAAGCACATCCGATACGTTCACCTCTGCAAACTGCTTGTTCAGGTAGATTTCCACTTCGTGTTCTGCATCAGTAAGAGCGGCGTTCATGCCTTCATATTCCCCTGCTTCAATATTGCGCAGAATGGCCTTCTTCAACTGTTCCGTAGTACGGGGAATGTTTGGAGAATCCACCAGGTTTGCTTTCGTGTAAATTCCTGCCAGATGTTTTTCGATGGCTGCACGGTAACGGTCGTTTCCTTTCTTTTGTCCCAGTTCTGTTTCGTCAATCACACTCAGTCCCGAAACAATGGGGCAGGTGTCAAGAATCTTTTCAAATTCTTTTTTGATAAGTCCTTCATAGAGTTCCTCAGCCCGTTTGGCAAATTCTTTGCGGGTGTTGGCATTGTCCTCGTTGGGAACAGGGGTGGCCATGTAGCGCTCTGCCTGACAGTACCAGTAGAAAGCGTTGTACAAACGTCTGTTCTCACGATACTGCGGGCCTACATAATAGACCATCCGATTGGCATTGCTATTCTGCAAGGCAAGTTGCTCGGCGGTATCATAATCCGGGTCCATCACAAATTCCACCATCACATCCGGATTGTTGCTCAGGAAAGTACGTTGTTTGATGGTCAGCCCTACCGAAAAGCTGCGGGTCTTGTATTGCTCCTTATTACGGAGGGCTGTGATATATTTATTGAAAATATCCTTCAGCTGCTCGGCCTGTGTATTGTTGTCCACCACCTGGCTTTGAATGAGTTGTGCCACCTTCATCTCTTCCTCGCTGTAGAAAGTGAACGTGTCTGGTGCGCCCTGCTTGCCTTGCTCGCGGCGGATGATGTTGTTATCACAAAGAAACTCCACAATTTTCTCCACCTCATTCTTGATGGTTAGACGGGGTGTTTCCATATTGTTTACCAGAAGTGAAGTCACATTATCCACGGTAGCCGGGAAAAGTAACTGGTCGGTCTGCGAAATATTGCAAATCATGAAGAGTACGTTGGCCACACGAACAGCCAGACGGGTCTTTTCGGGCTTGTCTGTCTGGTAAGTGCGTGCCATGCGGAGGGCATTGTCTACGGCCTTCTGTCCACGAGCCTGCAAGCCTTCCTCGAACATGTTGTTATAGAGTTCATCAAAAGAAATGAACTTACCCAACTCAGCCTCGGCATTGGCTTTAGCTGTAGAGTGAATCACCTTGATGATGCTTCGCTCATTTCCCTTTACTTCTTTGGCCACATAGCCTAAATTCAGGAAAGAGTTGAATACCTGCATAATCAATTTGAACTGGTAAGGCACAAAAGGGTAGTAGTCTACAAAATCTTCCTGAGAATCATAGCTGCTGTATGAATTGGGAAGTTTGAACTGAAGGTCAAAACCGGCTCTGTATTTATTGTATAAGTCAGCCAGCACAGGCTTTACCTCTTCCTTCT
>CALVLC010000152.1 GCA_944336335.1 uncultured Bacilli bacterium
AGTTGTACAACATTAGCTAGAGAAGCTATTTTCTGCAATCCAGATAACATATAGCTTTTTATTCCGCTTGTTTCATCTTCATCTTTCTCCGAACCATCAGTTTTAAACAAATTAGATGTTATTAATATGTTATTTGGTTTATTATCTACTAATAAATTGTCACGTTTATTAGTATTATTAACTTGTGTAACATTAGCTAGAGAAGCTATTTTTTGTAATCCAGATAACATATAATTTTTTATTCCGCTTATTTCATCTTCATTTTCTTGCATCATAATTATTTTATCTGTTTTACTAACTGATTGAACTATTGGCTTGTTATATTTCCCTTTTGTATCACTATTTTTTAAATTGTTTATTCCTAATAACTCGCCTGTTTTTTGCCATAAAGCAATAGCACGATTTGAACCATCAATTGGAATTGCAGCTTCATCTGATTCTTCTGCAAAACTAGTAATAAAAGCACCTTTACGGAAAATACCACCACTAGCAAGAGCCCTTTCTGGCTTAGCTGAGCCTTCTTCCATCCCAATAGTAAAACTTGCTTTTACACCTTGCCACCAGTTACTAGCAGAACTAGCTGCATTAGATAATGCTGTAGATACTAGATTTGGTATTTGATTTATCCAACTTGCTACTGCATTATAAGCTGCACTTGCCCATGATTCTACATTAGCTACAAATTGCATACCTGCTTGCATGCAATAGCTAGGCAAATTCATTAGTATTTGATATACCGTATTTACTATGTTATTAGTCCATGTTGTAGCTGTGCTATATGCGTTAGATAGCCATGCAATAAGTGATGTAACCACATACGCACCAACACTCAAACAATATTCTGGTAATAAAAGTAAATTTTGATATACACCATTCACTGTATTTATAATCCACATTGTAGCTGTAGTATAAGCATTACTTCCCCAAGTAGTTAAATTAGCCATAAAATAGCTTGCCATAATTGGAATTGATGTTGGTAATTGCATAATAACACCTATAATATATCCTATGTTATAAGCTATTTTATTTGGTAAAGATGATATAAATCCCAAAATTGCAGACAATCCACTTATAACATATATTTTGGCACTATTAATTCCATTACCAATAGTATTTCCTAATCCTGATATAAAACTTAAACCTGAATTTATTATTCCTACAAAGAAGTTTTTTATTGAAATAGCTGCACTGTAAACTCCATTAGATAAAGATGTCCATGCCTGTAATCCTATAACTTTTATACTATCCCAATTTTTATATAATAAATATCCTATTCCAATTAAAGCTGCTATTCCTGCTATAACTAATCCAATTGGATTAGCTGACATAGCAATATTTAACGCCCATTGTCCAGCAGCTGCAAGTTTTGTCGCTACATTAAAAGCTAACATCATGCTTCTAAGTTGCGTAAATGGATATATAAATGCTAATAATGCATATGATGCTATTGTAATTACGGAAGCGATAGCAACAAATGCACCTACTCCCACAACTAAACTTGATGTCAATTTAGGATTAGCCTGTGCAAAAGCCATTATTGTACTAGCACCTTGTCTAAATGTATCGATTGCACTTTTTACATATGGTAAAAGTTGATTTCCCACAGTTATTGCAACAGCATTTACCTGATTTTTAAGTAATTGCAGACTATTTTCCGTTGTATCACATCTAGCTTCAAATTCTGCTTGCATACTACCAGCATAATTACTAGAATCTGCTACTAAATCAAAATTTCTCTTTAAATTATCTAAGTTAGAAAGTAGTGGCCCTATTGCTTCCGCACTCTCTTTACCAAATATTCCCATAAGTGTAGTTGCCTGTTCATCTTTAGGTAATTTTTGTATTGCTCCTAAAACATCTAATATTGCTCCTTTAGCATCGACCTGCATACGTTTTGCAAGTTCAGTGGTACTAAATCCCAATTTATCAAACATTTCTGCTTGTGTCTTTGTAGCCTGATTACCTACAACCATGCCTAGCATTAAATTTTTAATACCAGTAGCCGCAACATCTGACTCTGTACCAGCTCCTACCATAGAAGCACCAAGAGCTGCTATTTCTCCGCTTGCAATACCTCCAATAGAACCAAGTGGACCTATTCTTCTAACTACATCACTAATTTTAGGAGCTGAAGCAGCTGTGTTATTACCCAAATAGTTTATTTTATCGGCAAGTTCAACAACTTCATCTTGTCCCATCTGAAATGCAGTACGCCATTTGGCCATCATTTCTCCAGCTTCATCCGAAGTTATATCAAACGCTGTTCCCATTTTAGCTGCATCTTCAGCAAATGCTAATAGATCCTCTCTAGCTATACCAGATTGACCACCAGCTGCTACAATATCAGCTAACCCTTCTGCTGTCATTGGAAGTTCTGTAGAAAGAGCTATAATATCGTCTCGCATATTAGCAAATTGTTCAGGTGTATCAAAGTTTACAACCTTTTTAACATCTGCCATTTTCGATTCAAATGTCATTGCTTGTTTAATTGGTACAGCCATTGCTAAAGCAATACTACCCACAGCACTAGCTACACCAAAAGCTGTCTCCTTTGCTTGAGCTAGTTTATTTTGTAATTCAACAGCACTTTGTAATCTTTCTTGGCTATTTCTAGTATTATCTAATTGTTGGGATAATCTTCTTTGATTTGCTGTAAAACTATTTACTACACCATTAGCTCTATTATATTCAGTCGTTAATTTTCTTTGTGCCTCAGTTACCTGATTTATTTTCGAACTTAATCTTCCTGTTAATTGTTCATATTTTTTTTGACTAATATGACCACTATCAAATGCAGCTTCTACCATTCGCTGCTGATTTATTAAAGCTTGTTGCTTTATATTTAATTTATTTACTTCATTTTGGTAGGATTGTAAAAATTTCTTACTATTGTTATATGCAGTATTAAGTTGAGATTGCTCCCTTTCTAAAGAAGACATAGTTTTCCCTAAAGCTGTTAATTTACCATTAGCTGTACCAAATGTTTTTGCAAACGCTCCACTAAGCTGAGCACCAATAGCAAACTGTATAGCAAAGTTTTTCACTTTTGTGTCTCCTTTCGTATTTTTTCTAATACTTTAGTTGTTTGCTGTATCCATTTGACTAACCTAATAACTGGTTCGTTTAAAAAAAAATCTACTGGCGTCTTTGTATTTAACGCCAGTAGAATACAACACTGCATTACTTCTTCGACTGAATTATCTCCTCGATATTGTTCTTGGTTTGAGTTGCCCCCTCTTCGCCTAACATCATAAAAAGCTTAATCTC
>CALVLC010000153.1 GCA_944336335.1 uncultured Bacilli bacterium
ATCTGTTAACAAATATCTTAGTATTGAAATCTATATCTACATCATCAGTTTTCAATGATTGATAATTGTATCCCAGTCGTAAAAATTGAATAGTTGCAGGTATTTTTACCCTTGTGTCTTCATTAAATACCTTCACATAAACCACCTCACAATATATAATACTAATAAATATACATATCAAAATATACTCTCTTTATTTCTTAATTTATACTTAAAAAAAGGAGATTACTTATGAATATAAATAAAATGCCAACCAAGCCTCAATTAAATCCCTCAACTAATTTAGATATTGAATATATTTTTAATGATACTTGCAATTTTGTTTCTGATCTAATCGGTGATGATTGGCTTTATAAATGGATACCTAATACACCTATATTTATATCTGCTCAAACAGGTAAAGGCAAAAATTATTTTATTCAAAACGTCATGGTTCCTAAAATTCTAGAATATAATCGACGTCATCGTCCCATTAATAATATTTTAATATTAAGTAATCGCATTGCTTTAAATCAACAAAACAAATTAAAACTTGCTCAAATTATTGATAAATATTCCATAAATAGCATTTCATATGTAAACAAGTTAAACGAGCTTACAATTAATCAAATTAACGAATTTTACGATTTTGGAGCAGTAAAAATATCATCATATCATCAATTATTAAAAAATAACTTACTTAATGAAGATTACTCTTTTGTCATTATTGATGAATGTCATTTCTTTATTCAAGATAGTGTATTCAATGCTGATACTACTAATATTTTAAAGAATATTATTTCTAAGCAGAAAAATTCTATTCATGTATATATGTCTGCAACTTTAGATGAAATTTTCCCAATTATATTACCTATGTATATAAAGAAAAAAATTACTTCTTTTCCATATGATATTTCCACATCAATAGCTTCAAATGAAACACTATACCTATTAAACTCTACTTTTAGAAAAGCTTTACCATTTTATTATAAAATCAATTATAAAAATATTGAATTTAAATATACAGACGAATATACTGATACAGCCTATTTTTATGATGAAATGGGTCGTCGAATTGTGCCCTATTATCATCCATACGCTGTTATTTATGATATAGAACCTAATTATGATTATATAAAAACTCATGTTCTATCTCATAATAAAGATTCTCTTATAGAAAAAATATCCTCTAATCACAATAAAGATTCCAAATGGTTAATTTTTGTAAAATCAAAAAGAGATGGCGAATATCTACAAGAAAAATTATCTCAAAAAAATATTTCTGTAGAATTTATTTCTTCAGAAAGCAAAAATTCAACTAATACAGCATATCAACAAATCATTAAAGAATGCAAATTTGATACAGATGTTTTAATTTCTACTGCCGTTATTGATAATGGTGTTAATCTTTTTGATATAAATATAAAAAATATAGTTATTTCTATATTTGATTATACTTCATTTATTCAAATGCTAGGAAGAATCAGACCTCTTAATAACCAGAAAATTAATTTATACTTATTAGATTTTACTATATATAAATTAAAAGAAGAATTTACTCGTAATCTTTATAATATTTATGACTGCCTTATTTTCAACACATTATCTGATACTGAACAATTAGATTTTTATAAAAATAAAATACAACAAGGACAAAATAATTTTTCTTTTGACACCGTAAAAAAAAGACCTTATTATAGTACGCTTTCTTTATATAAATTTTTAAATAATGTTTATTTTTATATTCATTTTTTCAAAGATATAACTATTACTAATAATCTTAATGACTCTAAAAAAAATCAATTGTATAATGCCATTAATTATCTTTCAGATATAAAATATGATGATAACATTGGTCCTAATATTATTAATAAAATAATAAAACTTCTTAAAAACGATATTTTTCCAGAAAAGCCAATAGGACTTAATATATTCACTGAAACTATTGATAGCGATTATCTTCGTAGATTAATAAATTATACATTTGATTTATATACTCAAAATCAAATATCATTTCGCCAATATGTATATCTTAAAAGAATACAATATTTTTTTAGTGAAATAATTCATTTAAACGATTATTTAAAATCTAAGAGTTTTTATCCAGAATATACTAAACCAGTACATTTTAATGAAGAAAAATCTTTTCTTATACAAAAAATAGAAAAATATGTAAAACTCTTTAATCATAATGATTTATCATTTGACTACAAAGATATTCCATATTCACCTATAATTTATCAACAACTTCTATGGCTTGAAAAATTTGAATTAGATTCTATTGAATCATCAGATAATCCATCTCTCACTAAAGAGAAACTTATAGAAGAATTAAATCAATTTGCCGTGTCTAAACAAGAATATAGTGAAGCCCAAACTAATAATGCTGACAGAAATGATTTATTACTAAATAAAGGTTTTCCTAGTAATGATAAAGATAATGAACCTATTTATCAAAAAATCCAAGAATTAATTACCAATATTAAAGGAAAAGGTGATTTTAAAACTACAAAAAAAATTAATGACTTCTTTTCTGAACAACATATACCATTTGAAATAATTTCAGCTCAAACAACTACAAATAAAAAAACATATTGGCTAATTTTAAAATTATAATAATACTCTATCATATTTAATTACACAATATAAATATACAAAACATAAATATATAGGAGGGGAGAAGTTGTAGAACTTCTCCCCTCCTATATATTTATGTTTTGTATATGTATTCTTTCATCTCACTTTTGTATATAATTAATAAAGACTACTCTAATAAACTAATGTTTCACGTGAAACATTGGTTATAGAAAGGACTTTAATTCATGACCTTTTATAATAAACAACTAAAAGCTTCTTATATTCCATATAAACTACAAGAATTTATAAACACATTAAACTTTGAAGATAAACATGAGATTCTAAAATATTTTTCATATGTTTCTAATTTTGAATTAACTAGTAACTTCAAACTAAATTCTTTGCCAGAAAATAATAAAATACGTATTCTTTCCTTAATTGCTCAAAATATAGTAAGAAGAGGTTTTCCTACTCTTGCTCCTAATATATTAGATAAAACAATTTCATCTAATATGTCTGATATAAATTTTGATTTATTAAAAGAATCTCTTATTGGTTTTAAAGAAGTACTATCTATAATCGATGAACATTCTAAAAATCTACAACCAACCTTCGATAAATATGTAGATACCGCTAATAAAATATTAGATATCATACCAGATTAAATTATTTAATTAGTAAAAAAGCTAAGAATTACTCAATTCTTAGCTTTTTTGTTATATTCTTTTTGACAATCTTTAATCCACAAACATTTATCATTTGTACAGCTATATTGCGCATAACACGGATTATTTCCTTCTTTTTGTTGCAAGATATGTACCATATCTGCTTTTCTTATCTTCTTAGGAAATTCAATGTCTCTTTCTTTAGCAATAGATTGTATTTCTTTTATTGTTGGCATCTCTATACACTCCTTATAAATGTATTTATAAAATTAGTATACAACTTTTTATTACATAATTCTATATACACATTTTTAATTACACAACTTTATATACACAAATAAAAGTTAATCATACTCAATATGTGCTATAATAATTGTGTATGCTATTTATAAAATAATCTTAATTGAAAGGATACCATTATGACTAAAATCATATCTATCATCAATCAAAAAGGCGGTGTAGGAAAGACTACCATTAGCCAACATTTAATAGTCGGACTAAGAAAAAAAAATTTCCGTGTTTTAGCTATAGATTTTGACACTCAATGCGATCTATCTTTTGCTTTTAATATTAAAAATAAATTCTCAATATATGATATCATCAATAATCCCAAA
>CALVLC010000154.1 GCA_944336335.1 uncultured Bacilli bacterium
AACATCAATTTAATGGTGGAGAAGCTGTTTCAATTGATATTACAGCAGCAGGTTTAGGTGCTCTTACATCTGTTCCAGTTGCTACAAATGAAGCTCTTGGTGGAATTAAAGTTGGATTTACAACAGCTGGTACAAACTATGCAGTACAGCTTGATGCTAATAATGCAGCATTTGTTAATGTTCCTGTTCCAGAAGTTCCTGAATATACAGCTGGTGATGGTATCTTAGTAAGTGACTATGTAGTATCTATTAAAGATAATGGTGTCACAACTGCTAAGATTGCTGATAATGCAGTTACAGATGCAAAGATTGCAAGTGTAAGCACTGATAAATTAACAATGGGCACAGATGAACTTATTCTTGATGGTGGCACTGCATCACAAGAATAATACAATTTTGATAAGATAACAAATATAGTTGTAAGTATGATAGTTACTTACACAAATTTGTGTAAGTAACTATCATTTAATATATTATATCAAAATAATTAATTATATTGGAGTATTTTATATATGCCTACATTAAATACAAGAATTAAATTAAAATATGGGACATTAGCAGAATGGACACAAAGCAATCCCACATTACTTGTAGGTGAAATAGCAGTTGTTGCAATACCTACTGAAAGTGAGACAACTGTGGGTCAGGTAACAAAGCCTGCTATTGTTTTCAAAGTAGGTGACGGCACAACTGTATTCAATTCACTTCCTTATGCAAGTGGACTTGCAGCTGATGTTTATGCTTGGGCAAAAGAAGCACAAAAACCTGTGTATACGGCATCAGAGGTTGGTGCAGACCCTGTTGGAACTGCTCAGTCTTTAATAAATGCATTAGATGCTAATTTTACAGCTGCTTCTGGTAATTATATCTCAGGTATAACTCAAGCTGATGGTAAAATAACCGCTGTTACTGAATCAGCTTTACCTACTGCTGATATCCCTGAATATACACTACAGGCAGGTGAATCAGATGGCACAATTCAGCTGATGAAAGATGGTGCTATTGTTGGTGAAGCTGTTAAAGTAACTGGATGGGATACCCTTGTAGCAAATGTTGCTGCCAAGTATGTAAAACCTGAAGGTGGAATACCTACATCTGATTTAGATGCCAATGTACAGGCGAATTTAACATTGGCTAACACTGCTGTTCAGCCTGGTGATTTAGGTGATTTAGCCACAAAAGATACAATATCTGAAAGTGATATCAACGGTACAATTAGTGTATCAAAGATAGGTGGTTTAGGTGCACTTGCTACATTAAGTGAGGTAACAGATGCACAAGTAAGTGCTAATGCAAATATAGCACAGAGTAAGATTAGTGGCTTAACAGATGCACTATCTGCAATTAACAGCAATGTTGCTAGTAAAGCTGACAGTTCAACAGTTATTGCTATAAACGGTAGATTAACCACTGCAGAAAATGAAATACAGTCATTGAAGTCAAATATCGGTAGCTTAGGAAATGCACTCCACTTTGCAGGTGCTGGTGGTGAATTGCCTGATAGCGGTAAAGATGGTGATGTTTATGTAGTTAATGCTGGCGAAAACGCTGGTAAGGAATTTATTTGGGCAAATGGTAAATGGGAAGAATTCGGTGATACAAGCGACTATCTTCTTTCAGCCACTGCACAGGCTACATATTTAACTAAAGCTAGCCTAAATGGTTCAATAAGTGGTGTCAGTGCTAATGAGACAATAACAGGTGTTGCTGTTAGTACTGATACTGGTGTCGTTACTTGGACATCTTCTCCTATTGCTAATTTACCTACATCAGCTGTCAGTGGTCTTGATGACAGCCTAAGTGCTATGAATAGTGCTATAGGTGGTAAAGAAAATGTAGGAGTAGCACAGACATTGATTAATGCCCTTAATGGCAATATTACTGGAAGTGCATCTGCAAATAAAACATTAACTGCATTAAGTCAGGTAAATGGTGTTCTGACTGCCACATTTAGTGATATAGCAATAGATGCTTCACAGGTAACCACAGGAAGCTTTGCAATAAGTAGAGTAAGTGGCTTGACTGAGGCACTTGCAAATAAATTAGAGGCAAATGATATCGCTGATTTTGTTACTGACTCTGAGTTGCAAGCTAATGTAAATGCAATTAACAGTGTAGTAAATACGAAAGTAAACATAACACAAGTTAACAGTGCAATAAGTTCAGAATTAGCAAAACATCCAGGAATAGATGCAGTCGGTACTGTTACAAGTGTTGCTGTAGATGATGGTCTTGCCATTACTGCAGGTTCTTCCACTGTTAACCCCACTATTGGCTTAAACACAAGTGCATTATTTATACTAGATTGTGGCTCAGCTTCAACTAATATATAATTCATAATTTTATGATGTATATAGACCCTAATTAGGGTCTATATACATAAACTTTAATTAACTATAGGGGGTCAACATGGCAGAACAATTTAGTGGGCAGATGAGAGCACCTGAAACTGTTTATCCAGACAATGGAAACATTGTATTAAATGCTAGGGTACAACTAAAACATGATACAGAAGCTAATTGGAATAAGGCTGCTGGAATCATTCCTTTGAATGGGGAACTTATTGTCTATGATGTAGATAGCACACACAGCTACCCTAGATTTAAAGTTGGGAATGGTACAACTGCTGTTGGCTCACTTCCTTTCTCTGACATAAAGTATGTACTAAAATCTGAATTAGGGAACGGTACAATAACAATAACGCAAAATGGAAGTAGTAAGGGGTCATTCACATTAAATCAGAGCGGGAATCTGACAGTTGCTCTATCTGATACAAACACTACATATAAATTTACAGGAAATACGAATGGATTTAACGTTACACCATCTAATGGAGTTGCACAGAAAGTTTCAATTAAAATAGATGATGGTGAGCTATAAGATATAGTTATAAATAGACACAGATAGAAAATCTGTGTCTATTATCATATATAACTGAATTATCTGCCAATAACAACACAAAAAACTGCTAAATTATATAGTAATTAAAATAGTGAGGTCAAAGGGTTGGTATATATTTCAAATAATGGCTTTATAAAATTAGCCAGAGGTGATTCATTCAGCATTCCACTATTTATTGATAGGGGGACCGTGTGGGCACCTGTTCGATATTACATAAAAGACCACCCAGATGCCACAGTTTATTTGGGTGTTATGGAGCCTAACCAAAGATTTGAAGAGGCTACAATAAAGAAGTCATATAATAGTACATCACCACAAAATAAGAACGGTGATTTAATTATAT
>CALVLC010000155.1 GCA_944336335.1 uncultured Bacilli bacterium
CCAAGGTGACCCGTTCCGCTCTGGAGAACGCCGCCTCCGTGTCCGCCACCCTGCTGACCACCGAGGCCCTGGTGGCCGACAAGCCCGAGCCTCCCGCTCCCGCTGCTCCCGCTCCCGACATGGGCGGTATGTACTAAGAAATCGCCTCAATATGATTTTGAAAGGCCGGTGTCTTCGTGACACCGGCCTTTTTGAACTTTAAAAAGCAACCGTTTTTAGCTGCATTTTGGATTCGCAGCCGAAAATGGTTGCTTTTGAATAAAATAGTGATATACTAGTTTCGAGGTGATGGGGGATGTATAGAAGTTATGCCTATGCCGCATTGATGATTGATTTAAAAAAATCGAGAAGCTATTTACAATGGGAGCGAAAACTTATCCAGCATTACATTTCAGATGTATTAGAGGTTCTAAATGAAATATTCCGTGAAGAATTGGTACGGGAGATGGAGTTTAGTGCCGGGGATGAAGTGCAAGGATTGTTTGATAGTTCAGAAAATGCATATCTGTATTTTCGCATGTTTGAACTCTTTCTGCATCCCGTGAAGCTTCGAGCTGGGATAGGAGTAGGTGATTGGGAAGTCCGTATGGAAGGGCAGGGGAGTACTAGCCAGGATGGTACTGCCTATCATAACGCAAGATATGCCATTGAACGTACCCAGGATGGGGAGGAAAATGAAATTTTACTCTATTCAGCTGATCGGGACTATATGATCAATGCTTTGATTGGACACTTGTCTGCTATGGCAGAAAGGCGTAGTATATACCAAAACCAACTTGCACTTTTAACTGAATGGATGTTCCCACTATTGGAAAAGAAGACTTCAGAACATATGCCTGCAAAATTTTTGGAAGCTGAGGGACTTCTACAGAGAAAAAACGGATTTGACCATGAAATTGGGAGAGTGAACAAATCGCTGCCGTTTGACCGACTCAACAGGGAAGCATTGGAGAATGTAGGTGTTGTGCTTCTCAGGGAAGAAGAGGGGCTAAAAGACTTCTTCTATATCACTAGAGGGAAGCAACGGGGGATTCCCACTCAATTGGCCAACGTATTGGGGATGAATCGGCAGAGTATTGAGAAAACCCTCAGGGCGGCAGAGGTGTTTTCAGCTAGAAATATGGCTCTGGCTGCACTAAAAGAAATGAGAGAGATCGGGTGAATGTGTTGATGAACAGTCTGTGGATTCTACTCATAGCGCACTTTATTTCGGATTTTATGCTACAATCTAAGCAATGCGCAGAAAAAAAGACCAAGTATCTCAGATACCTGTGGCTGCATGCCTTCATATATGGATGTGTGGTGGGGGTAGCGGCATTTGTGTGGATGCCCGCCCATATCGCATGGATTCCAGTTGTGGTGATAGCCGCATCACATCTGGCTATTGATGCACTGCGCATATGGCTGGACAAACAATACGATACACCTGTTTTTGGCTTTGGCTCTTTTGTAATAGATCAAGTGCTTCATGTGGGAATCATCTGTGCTATGGTGTGGAAATTCGATTTAGGAATACATACGAGAGCGTGGATTTCAACATGGCCGGGTCCGGTGTCACTGGAGGAAATACTGCGCTATTTTCTGCTCTTTGTGATTATCTTACAGCCTGCCTCTGTGTTTGTTCAAAAAGTGACTCTATGTGCCACGGGTGAAAAGTATACACAGGGGAAAAGAGAGCCTGCTGTAGGGAATATCATTGGTAAGCTGGAGAGAATCATCATTGCGATTCTAGTTTTATGTGGAGAGATTGGCGCTATCGGTTTCGTGCTGACAGCCAAAAGCTTGGCTCGATACAAACAGCTCAATGAACAGGGATTTGCCGAGCGTTATTTGGTAGGCACTCTCTCCAGTACAGCAGTAGCGATCATTGCAGCTCTTGTGCTCAAATGATGATGAAAATTTTAGAACTACAAAAGGAGGAAGCAAGTTCTGCTTCCTCCTTTATGCGTTAAAAATTAACCTCTGTCCCGCAGACCATCCATATAAGCCTCCACCCGCTCTTGCTGGCGGCGGTTCAACTGCCGATAGGCATACAGATGTGCCAGTTCCTCCGGGGTCAAATCGCTCTGGGCCATCAGCCGCTTTTGCTCAGTGAGTCCGGCCAAGTAGTCCAGAGATACGCCGAAAAATTGAGCAATCGCTACGAGGGTTTCCAAATCTGGAGTTCGATCTCCCACTTCGTAGGCGCTGACGGTGGATTGCGACAGATCGAGTTTTAGAGCCAGCCCTGCTTGGCTGAGATGACGTTCCTCACGCAGTTGTTTTAATCGCAGCACACGACCACCTGCCTAAGTGTAAATTATATTCTATTTGTATTGTATAACACGGTTTGTGTGTTGTAAATAACACGGAAACGGTTTTGGAAAAGTTGCCTCCCCTTTGCTAGAATGGAGAGGAAGGGAGCGAGAACGATGGAAGATCATTTTTACCAGAACGACATTCCATACAGCACCTTGCAAGAGGACAAAACAGGCTATCAGATCTTGCTGCTCCGGGAGCAGCAAAACCAGAGTTTCACCGCCATAGCCAGCCAATTGGGTGTCTCTCCTGCCCGTGTCCGGCAGCAGTACACCAAAATGAAGGTGCGACAGGTGCGCTTGTACCTTCGCCACATTGCCATTGTCCTGGGCCACGAGAACACCGCACAGGTGCGGAAAGAATTTTCCACAGCTATGGAGTGCTATCAAAATTACCCCTACGCCTGTGGATATCTGGACAAGACCTATGGGGAGATTTTGGAGTCGTATCGGGCGGGGGAGCCGGGGACACCCCAGGAGATGTTAGAGAAACTGCTGCCCTGTCCGGTGAAGCTGGGAGAAGAGGAGATTTCCTGCATTGTGACCATGCGGGAGGAGGAGAAAGCCAGCTTTCGGGCCATCGGCAGGGAGTTCCACATCACACCGGAAAAAGCCCGGCACACCTATGAGATGGTGTATCACCGCAAGGTGTTGGAGTATGTGGAGGGACTGCAACAGCAGGTGAAAACCTGGGAGGAGCGCCGGGAACTCTGGCGGCGGTATTTTGGCGGGTATCTGTCGGCAAAAACACGGTATGAGAACATCCTAGGAGAAATTGAGAAAAAGGCATGAGCTCTGTTCTGGGATTGTGTTTTTCATATAAATCAGGTATACTATTCCCAAAGCGCAAAGGAGGCGGGCGGTATGAACAGCAAGGAAACACGGAGGATGGAATATGTTTTGACCACCCATGCCATTGAGAAATTGACCCC
>CALVLC010000156.1 GCA_944336335.1 uncultured Bacilli bacterium
GACCGTTTCCGACTCGGGGGAACAGGTGTAATCGCACGTCCAACCGGCATCCCTTTTCAGGCCGGTAAGTTGAATATCGAACCATGGAGTCTGATAACGCATAAGGAGATTCTTTCATCAGAAAAAGGATTAAACGAACAGGACGTTTCCGGAGAGGAGAACGTCCCAATCTGATTTTCCGGCAAACAGTTTCCTCCCATCCGGATGGTTTCCCATCCTGACTGCCGGGGGGAGGAAACAACGGAGCGGAACAACGGAGGGAACGCATCCCATTCATCCGCTCCGCCGGCTGTCTTATTTCGCCGGAGTGAAACGCAGCAGACGATTTTCCAATGGTCCAAGCGTCATCTCGGGAGTCGTCTTCTGCTCCCGAATCAGATCGAACCACTCGCCGTCACCGGACAGCTTCGCCTGAATCGTTGAGAACGTCGCATGGTTGATGACGCTCACCAGCCAGGAGCCGTCCCCCGCCGGAACCGCCCGGAAGAACAGATCTGCCGGCGCCCCGTTGCTTTCCCCCGCAAGGCGGAACGGCAGCGGCGGAATCGTTTCGTCGATTCGTTTCGTCAACACCTCCGGCGAGAAATCGTCGCAGCGTTCGATCGGGAACTCCACTGCCGCGGGGTTGCCGAACTCATCGAACCGCAAACTCTCCTGATCCGCGATAATCCGTCCGCCCTGCCGGACAAACCGGGCCATGCCTTCCCGTGCCGCCCGGGAAACATGGGTGGCGCCGCGGAGGAACAACAGCCGTGTTTTGCCGAAAGCATCCGAAGCGAGCTGCTTTTCCGAAAGCGTCCGCACCCGGCGTCCGGTATAGCAGAAATTCTGATAGGCGCTGTGCAGACGGGCGGTATATTGCCGATTCTGCAGAATTGACGTCGGGCTGTAGAAAAGTGCGACTTCCGGTTTGTACAGGAAGAACTTTTCCAACTCGGGAGCCAGACGCATTCCATCGAGTTCCGCCCGGGCCTGAGCCGCGAGGTTGCCGGGACGATGATAGATTCCGCCGTTGGCCCCGCTGTGCGGACTCTTCTTCCACTTCTGATAATCGATCTCCTCATAGAGCCATGTCGTAAGCGTACTGGCTCCGGTGATGTAATGGTAGAAGATTCCGGTATAAATGTGCTGGTTGGGTGTCGGACTCCGGAACCCGTCCGGAATCAGATGGGTTTCCGAATCGACCACGGAAACCGGTTTGGAGGATATCTGGATTTCATGCGTCAACCCAAGCTTGACCCAATCATTCTGAAAATCATGAAAGAAATAATTGTCGTTGCCGTTATAGTCGCTGAATTCGGCGAACAATTCCGGATCGACTCCCGTTTTAGGATCAAAAGTCGAGCCGAACACCATGATCTTGGAGTGCAGCGGGACTTCCGGCCAGAGCGCCCGGATCTCCTCCGCCTGCATCCGATGCCAGTCGGTAAACACCTTGCGGACGAATGTGTAAAATTCAAACCGGGCCGCGGGATTGTTCGACACGGCGTCGAGCAGCGCCTCCACATTTTTGAAATTCTGCCGGGCGATCTGGTTGAAACGCTCAATCGTGCCGTATTTCTCAGTGAAATAGCGGGTGAACAACGTACGGGAATAGGGATTCTCCGGAGTACAGGAGGTGTAGATCGGTTCGTTGGTCAGGCATATGCTGTGGATCACACTCGCATACGGACTGCTTTTGATGCGGGGAATCACCGTCCGGAGATAGCTTTTGAGAATCTCAATCATCTTGGGATGCATGATCTCATATCCGAGGAAACCGGATGCGTTTTTGGCTTTCACCTCCGGATACGTCTTAGACACCCAGCCGGGCATGACATGCGGCGAAAGCAGCAGACAGAGACTGACGTTGTTCTCCCATGCCGTTTTGAAGAACGGCAGATATCGTTTTTCAAACGCGGAAAAATCCGACTCGCCCTCTTTTTTCGGGAAAATCTGCCACGGGCAGAGCTCGATCTGAACCGTGTTGGCTCCGATGTTCTGAAATTTTTTCAAATCTTTGTCGATCTGCTCAAAGTGGCCGAATCCGACACAGACCATCGGACGTTCGGACTGTTCCCGGCCGTCGCTGCTCACGGCCCGGGCTACCGGCCATCCGTTGCGCTGACGGATTTGCGAAGAACGATAGGACCAGGTCGCCGGAAGCTTCTCCCCGGCGAGAAGCCTGGTCAGAGTTCCCTCCATGCGGGTCAGAGCCTCCACAGTTTCGGGCAGCACGAGGTCGATTTCCCGCGCATAGAACATTTTCTCGTCCGCATCTTCCGCATTTCCGGAGAGTTTCGAGAGCCGTTCCAGGCTGAAGTTCAAGATGTTCAGAGGAGCACTGACGTAGGCGCTGCGCTCGCGATCTCCATAGTATTCGTCGAATTTACGGTTGATTTCATTCAACTTCGCAACGGCGTCATCCAGCCGCAATTTCTGACGCTGAACGAAAGAGTGATTGACACCGGACACGGAGACCACCGGGCGGTCGTTGATGCGAAACGCCAGGGTGTAAGCGCCCTCCGGAAGTTTGGCCAGAGGAATTTCATAGGGGATCCGCAGCAGATCATCGGGTTTAACCGCTTCAACCGTGCCGAGTTGAACAATCCTGGCCGCTCCGGATGCATCGGTCATCTCCGCCGAAAAGCGGAGAGTTCCCGTTTCGCCGATGGCGAACAGTTTTCCGAAAAGCGCGGAAGGATACCGTTCATTTTCCGAACGCAGGAGCACTCCGGGCTCGCCGCGTTTGACGAGCTCGGCAACTTCGGCGTCTGCCGAAGTCCACCGGTCGCGCTCCCCGCCGGAAAAGCGAAGCGGGGCAGGTTCAATCGCAATTTTATCAAGC
>CALVLC010000157.1 GCA_944336335.1 uncultured Bacilli bacterium
CGGATTTTCTCCCGCCGGGCCTTTTCTTCCGGCGTGCGATTCTTTCTGGCCATATGTATAACCTCCTGTGTGATGCTTTTATTTTACACCACTCAGGAGGTTTACACATAATTTGAAGAAGCCTCGAACTTGAGCCTCCTCACCCCGTAATTGAGTCTGAATAGCGGGCAACGCCGTTTTCATCGAATATAACCCGCTCCCGGATGCGAGGAACTTGACCTTGTAGAGACTAAGCAGATCAATATGGATTGGTCATGTCCCACTCGTGACGGAACTGAGTTAGGCTATGGACAACACTACATCCACCTTACTGCGACTACGTCCTCGGGCACCTTCGGAACTACAAGATGGTCTAAAGTGAACTTGGTGCCGTGTTCATCCGAGGGGTTCGAATTAAAGTGCTTGTAATGCTTTTTGAAGCCTTTCACGGTCTATAGATACCATTTTTATCCGGGGATAACCATGTTGGGAATAGTATACCACCATATTTGACAAAAAACGACTTTTACATGTAATGGCATTAATTTTTCTATCCAGATCTGTTGCTGAATTTTCTAGCCAAAACTTCAATATATGCTTAGGTAACTGGAAACGATAATCTACGCCTCCAGAGTTCATAGTCCATGAACCATAAGGAGTATTCCAATGAAGAGAGTATAAGTCATCAAATTCTGTCTCGGTATCGCTGATTCGATAAAGAAATATCATTTGGCCAGAACTGGTAATCGCAACTGCCGATCTGCTGGCAATTTGCTCAATTATTCGGTAAAGTTCGTTATCGTTTTCCGAAGCGTGGAACTGCCTATTTGCAGAAGAAGAACAATAGCTACGTCCAATCACAGCACGAAAATTTCCCCAAAATGGCATTTTATCGAACTCGATTAACGGAATCCTGTGCGTGGCTGCAAAATTCTGCCCAGGTATCGTAAACCCTGACATTGAAGCAACCGAAACTTGATATAAAAACCGTGGATGTTCATGCGCGATTCCGATTCGACGATTTCTTCGCCGGTTCTCTAATTCGGCACGATCAACAATGTCAAAATGATTAATATCCTCCCTCAGGCCAAGAGCGCTACGTATCGTATCAAGCCCTACTCTTTTGTAATAATCCTTACATTCAATTAATATCCTTGTTGGAGTGTAGAATGGAGTTTGAACCGGTGGCTCTAATAATACATCAGCGTTGTGAGCATCTGCTAATCCTTGTATCATTTGTCCAGGAGCACCGTCAAAGATGTACAATCCATCTGACTGCACTTCTGAAAACCCTATATGCAATAGAATTGTTTTGACTAATTGTTCAAATGCCTTGCCTGCTTTCATAAGAATCCTCACCAATTACGATGTTTATAAGTATTTTTCTTTCAGCAACTTGGCCACTCTCACATGAGCAATATTACAACTTCTATAGAGTTCATCTACTACTTCTGGAACACTTTTATCCGCAAAAATTCCCTTATTCTCTTTTTCGGTGTCTATGCCATAATAATTTAAAAAAGTTTTGCTTAACCAACCATGATAGTCGTTTGTCTTAAACAATTTGTACTCGATGGCAGTAAGACTAAGTCCCTGAAACAAGTAGTAATAAATAATCTCTGGGACTAAGTCATTTATATTGCGATGATCAAACAAATCATAAGTTTTAAACATGGTTAACCCTCCTTGATCCAGTTGATAAGGAAATCCTCAGAGACTGTAGCGGAAGTATCAAGGCAACAGTCGTATTCCGCGTTAAATACTCCATCAGGTGTTTTTTCATTGAAATGGGGAATATCTTTTGCGTTGAAATACTTTATATTTTCTTTCAAATACAGTTCATCGTATTTAATTTCTCTCAGAATATCTTTATCGACGTGGGCGATAGATGTTTCTATACGCATGAGTAAAGCATAATTATCAGGATAGGTCTCCCTAATTGTTTCGACAAGATCTTCGAGGGCAATCCCGAAATCGCTTTTCCTAAGCATAAACGAAATGATGTAGATATCGTAGAGTTCACTTAGCAACTGGTCATGCTTAAAATGATGCGTTCTACTGGATCTAAGAGTAGACTTAATCTCTAGACGTTTCTTTTCACTTATGGAAAAATCAAACTTCATCATATTGCGGGACTGCCAAAATTTAGACAAATCGCACGATTTCTTGTTGAAATGGATAATCGTATACAATTCGGAGAACAGACCTTGCAGTTCAATTTCAGACACTTTTCGTTCTTTATCAAACAAAGCAGATAATGATGAAAATAGGCGTGAAAGATAGTACTGATCGTTATCTCGATCAGTCTGTGCAAACGCCTTCGTAA
This sequence comes from uncultured Bacilli bacterium, assembly GCA_944336335.1. Lineage (GTDB taxonomy): Bacteria > Bacillota_I > Bacilli_A > RFN20 > CAG-826 > Onthovivens. The sequence goes on from CALVLC010000157.1 coordinate 2,306, forward strand.
GGCGGATAAATGCCATGATCTTGTCTTCATCTTTTTCCTTGCATGTAAGAAGGTGTACGACTTTTGTTTCAACGATATCATTGCTTCGGAAAGTACACTTCTTATTAAACGCGAACCGTAAAGATCGTGTTTCTTGATATACGGGAGCAACTCGCACCATTAAAGACGGAATCATGAACACAATATTATTATCTATGTCTTTACCGAAATAGCATGACTCGTCTGCGGGAAACACTTCGTATGTTTGGCCTAAAGAGTTCTTTGTTTTTAGTCTCTCGAAAATTGTTTTGCTATCCATCATGCTTTTACCACCAATTTCTCTAATTCACGAGCGCAGTTATCCGGAATATACAACGCCAAGACAGGTGCATAAAAATCTATCTCAGGCAGATTTGTCGGCTTAACAAAGTGAATTTGTAGTTGAATGTGTTCAGGCGCTTTGTCAGCAAGACTACGATCTCCTTCATAGCACAAAGAACTGGAAATGTTTGGATTGCGGCCCTGAAAGAGCTGCTGTACCGAGCCGTCTGACAGGATTTTACGAGTTGAGTGCTCCTTATCGCGGACCCAATAGATGTCAACAACTGGATTGAGATCCAATTTTACTAATGCTTCATCTAACAAAGAAAAGTAACGTTTGTTGAGGATCTCTCTGTCAACATATGTTAATTTGGAAAGTAGTTTTTTGTATAGAACATGATAATTCTGATTACTCAAGACTGCATGGACCTGAACTTTATTATGGCATTCCATTGTAATTGCGTCACAGTGCGCCTGTCTAAATTCGGATATAACTGTAGTATTGGAAACCGCAGATTGTTTATCAGACATAAAATAGCGCTGGGGTTTCCATTCGGAAAGAGCAAAATTTTCAGTTCGAGCAACATTTTTACGAGTTAGGCTAAGAAAGGCACTTCTTGCCAATTTGAAGATTCGGGGCATTTCCTTAAAGGGGATTCCGCGCTCCTGTGCTCGTTCGATAGAGGCCCACATATCTTCATCGTGTTCAAGGATGCTTGAGAAGTCATCTTTGATGTCTTTTGTAGTAAATACACGACACACATCTAAGTAATGTGCCTTATATCCAAACCAGCGAGCTCGCTGCTCTGTATTATCTACATTACTCTTGCCCTTAGCTCGACGTGTTATATATGTTACAGCTAAGCCTTTAATTGTGATGCCGCGTTCTACAAGGTTTCCGCCAACGAAAATATTGGTTTTGTAGTGTTTTGCATTTTCGCTGGCGTTTTCTTCACTGTTACAAATCAAAACCGGAGAACATGATTTAATTCTTTGAAGAATTGTATTTTCCAGATTATCAAAGGTTACGCAGATCACGCCATCAGCTACAAAGGTATCATATGCCTCCACTAGAAGTTTTCGAAGAGAAGTGTAAGAAATATCGCATTTTCCTGAAAGCTTTGTTTTTGCTTTGGATTTCCATTCATCCAGAATAGTCTGAATCTTGGTTTGCACAATTCGGTGATCATACTTTTTCTGGCTTGGATGAATAAGCATTGCGTGGATTCCCATATCACCTCTGCTATGGCGAATCGCATTTCCAACAAAGAACATAGCCATTGCTTTATACACAGACAGAGGAACCCCTGGATCATCTAAAAGGTTAGGCTCTGATGGGGGAATTTCATAAATGTGCTTGTCGCAGTTTTCGCCATGGAACTCTTGTAATCCGCAATAACCTTCACCGGGATACACCAGTTCGCCGAAGTCAGGAGAAAGTTGGTCAAAAGTTTCAATTAGTATATTGGCTTGCGGAGTAGCGGTCACGGACAGGAAACAATGACTTCTTAACTTGCTTTTAAGATTTAAGACCGACCCATAAGTTTTACTGATAGAACTCCTGTATGCTTTGGTATTAAGTGTGGCCTGATCGCCCTCATCATCGACGATAAGGACCGACTTGTCCGACAAATAAGAATTACTAAAAATATCAGCAATTTGGTCGATATGTTTATTGTGTTTCAAGCCGACAATAATTACTTTTCGGTCGTTTTCGAGAAATTCTTTTATTCGAGTTGGGTTTATCAGAGATTTATTATCATTGGTTTTCAATACTGTCAGTTTTTCGGAATCTACATTAAAGGAAGATGTAATTCTGGATGCGTTTTGCTTCAGTAGATCAAGCGTATTACCACCAAGGACAATAGCAATATCATATCCGTTATCAAAGGCAAGCGCCAATACAGAGATGAAGTTAGATGTTTTACCGCTTTGCACCTTGCCAATCACAATACCAGTTTTAGCAAGTTTCTCTTGAATATTGGGATTAGGACAGTGGCTCAATATTCTAACAGCGTTAGAAAACACGGAATCAATCGCCTCGGGTGACATATCATCTGCAAGCATCTGCTTTTCAACATTTTCTCTGAAAAAGCCATCCACAGCAATACTCCACGGTTGTGTATCCTCGCATTCTGTTACGGAAATCCATTCATCTGCCATGCTTATTCATCTCCTTTTCGCACTGATTCAAGAATTTCGTTCATTTTTAGACGAATAGTGCAGGGCTCAATACGTCCATCAGGGGATACAATCATTGATTCAATTTCAGCCAAAACCAACGCAATAGACATTCGCATCATAATTGGCATGAATTCTCTTTTTTCTATCAGAGGTTTAAAAAAAGAGTGTCTCATATTAATCCACAAAGTATATTCATTTTTGCCATTCTCTTCAACAAGTAGCCAATCCATTGAGGGATCGGTCATGTCAAAAATAATGTGGAATAAATACTCGGAATTCTTATACATGAATTTATAGTTAACCTGATCGCCACCTTCGATAACAACGCTGTCATCCTCAGCATCAATAACCTTATCAGTGTCATTGTTAGGCATTACTACTGCTGGGGTTTCTTCTTGAGGTATAGATTGCTCTCGTTTTCTTTCGACGATTTCTATCTGGACATTTTCAACAATACCAGATCCTGAGAGATCCTGTGTCGCAATTTTCACAAGTTCGTGCGAGTTGATTTTTTCTCGAACGCGAATGTTCTCGGCTTTTCGTCTGTAATCTTGGGTATGTTCTTGAAGGGCTTCTATAAACGCATCTTCAAGACCACTGTTATGCCAATCGAATCCATCCTTCGCTTGTGTGACAGGCCAATTATTCATATGCAATTCACCGTACATACGCTGCCATGCATAAGAATTAGCATCTCCAAACAATTCAGAGGGACGGTAATTTTTCTCAGAACCGCCCACAATAACTCTCCCACGACGAATTAAGGTAAAACCAGCATCCTTGACACTGCCTGGGATGCGGATAGCGACAAATCCCTGAACATCCAGGTCTTTTCCTTCATGTTGAACTATGAAAGATATGGGTTTCTTCCACATCTTGAGTTGACCATTAACATCTTCTACATATACAGGAGCTTCCTTGAATTGCAAAAGAGTTCCGTTGTAATAAATCTTGATCAACCCAGAACGAATATCTTCACGATAAATACTGCTTAGTAGTTCCTTAACTTTACCAACAGTGCGAGAACCCACAATCCGTTTGTTCAGATTCTTAATCACAATTTTGGTATAATGCTCTTTGATATCAACAGTTTCCTCGCGAACATCAATTTCTTCAGTTTTATATTTTCCGAGTTCATCAATATTAATTTCGGTGTAGTATTTATTCTTGGAGCCCAGACGTGTTGACTCTACGGACCATAAAGAGCCAAACCAACAAGCTGCTGTTTTTAAGCCCATACCAAACTCGTTTCGGCCATTGGTATTATGCGGAGGGCGATCAAGAATTACGGCACGTTGAAAGTCATCCCATTCCATACCATACGCATCATCATATATTTCAATCCGATCGCCGTTTTCCTTATCATCAATATAGTCAATAGTAATTCGAAGCCCTTTAGCGTATTTTTGCTCCAGAAGTTCATCCTTATGGTCATAAAAGCTTTGCGTAGAGTTATCAACAAATTCTGCAATAGCAGTCCACGGCTGATAACTTAGCCGCTTGTATGTAGCATAAACGCTGCTGGTGGGTCGAATATTAATCTTTTTCGCCATCTATATCACCATCCCATCCATCATTTGCTAATGCGAATAAACTTTGCCCCAAAATTTTCAACACACGAACATTTACAGAGTTGCCGAGTTGCTTGTACTGGGTGGCATCTGTTCCTCGAAACTTAAAACCACCATGGAAACTCTGTAAATTTGCGGCTTCTCTTGGAGTAAGCCTTCTAAAGTGCTTTTTATTTTTATCCCAAATTATTGGGGTATTTACTATCGCGACAAGCGAAGGATAAAATGTAGGCCGTTTCGCGCGAATACCTGATTGCCGGATTTGAATTAAACAATCGTGAATATCTGCAACATCCGTTCCACAATTCCATTCAAATTTTTTATAGAGCTTAATCTTATTAAGCATATCATATTTACGGATCCAATTATCGATAAATTCCCTATTACAGAGGTAGAGTTTTCTGTTACGCTGTAAAAAATTTTGTTTCCATGATGGCATATCGTTGTATCCTTGTGCTTGGAACACTTCATTGTCATCATCTATTCCAACACCGAAACTGTCGATCCAAATTGGAAAACCGATGACCTTGATGCCGGTTCCAATTCTAAACTCATCCCAAGCAAAAATCATGTGCTCCTGTTCCTCAGAAATGATGTATGCATCATCTACATTATCTTCAAGAATCGTCCAGGCATCTCCCATTTTGCATTTTTTAAAGTGCTTTTCCAACTGTAAATCGGTTTTATGAATAAACCCATTACTTAGAATTCTCTTGTTTCGAATGTCCTTTCGAATCCCGAGGATATACACACGTTCGCGAATTTGAGGAATTCCAAAGTCAGACGGAGAAAGTATAATTGGTTCTTCGGTAATGTAAAAGTTTCGCTGCATCAATTCGGAAGTAATGATATCCCAGTTTTCGGTCTTATCTGCTAAATTGCGGACGTTTTCGAGAATAACGAACTTTACTTCCGGGTGTGCATCGAGGATATTCATAATGGTATAAAACAGATTACCTCGTGTTTTATCCTGAAAGCCTTTTTGTGCGCCAGCTTTACTAAAGGGCTGACAGGGAAAACCTGCACATAAGACATCAAAAGGCGCAATGGTTGAGGGATCAATTTTCGTTACGTCACCACGAATCTCTTTTTCTTCAGTGTGGTAGTTGAGACGATAGGTTTTTCTACATTCTTCATTAATCTCAGCTGCCATAACACATTCGCCACCGAGATACCTCATAGCTTGATGGAATCCACCAATACCAGCAAACAAATCAATAAATCTAAACCGTGCTTTGGCCGGCGCATCTTTATGTGACCGCTTATCCTCTGGTTTTTTTGCGTCCTCCGGAATATACCATCTATTACCTTCCCGCACAACACCTTCAATTCTACCATTCTTGCATAGTATAGTAACCCAAGTAACAGAGACTCCCCATTTTTGAGCAATCTCTTTCGTCGTCAAAAACATACTCTCCACTCACTTTATTTATTTGGACTCTATGGGATTGCCCTTATTTTCTCATTTCAACTGAACCCAATAACGGACTCATTTATAATTCGGAACAATCTCGATAATATCCTTAACGATACAATCAAGTACGGTGCAAATCTTCAGAAGAATCTCTATGGTGATATGACCATTGCGACCTGTTTTAGGTTGATGCTTGCTTTCACGCATAGGTCTTTCTTCTTCATATCCTTGCTGATAAGCAGCTTTCAGAGTTTTTATAACTAACAGCCATAAAATATCTCCTCTACACTGATATACAAAAAATGCTCTACCACCTGGCAGAGCATTCGGTCTATTGCAGCCATACTGCCAAGGCCTATTCCAACACCTGACAGTGTTGTTTAAATAATAGCACATTTAGTCATAAAAAGCAAGAAAATGATAAAACTGCACGGTTTTAGGCCTCCTCATCTGTGTGCAACTGGCAAATTGGTTATTGAGAAAAGATTTAGTTTTCTTTGCTTATAGCATGTGAAACTGATACGCCCGCCGATCAGAAAAAACTTGCTTAACACCCTCGGCAGAGGTACAATATCCCAAACAATAGAAAGGGTTAAAATGATGGGTTATCACCATTTTTCTTCTTGGCAGATAGGCTGCCTGTAAGAGAGCATGTTTCCTTGACGACTCTTGCAGGCGGCCCGAACTGTCAAGGAGTGAACACAATTGAACAGAGACCGTAGTTACTATCGTAAGCAGCGCATGCGCACGATCCACCGCAAGGAGAATATTCTCCGCCAGCTTGGAGGTGAAGAGTTCGTCTCCGCATGGGCACGAGGCGCGACCGGACGGCTGTCCAAGGGGAAGATTCATTGTTCCTGCTGGATGTGTCGCAGGAAGTCGTATGATGATCCCCGGGTTCGAGATAAGCGGGCGGCAACGGATGCCGCCCAGCAGCTGCTGGAAATCGAGTAACTTCTCTCACGAAAAAACGCTTCCCAGTTGGGACTGGCAGATACCTGCCGCCCCTGGTCAGGAAGCGTTTTTGACCCCATATTTGACAACAGTCAGGCTTGGAACACCCGGAAACAGAGGATTTAAGTGCGTCAAAAAATATTCAATACCGAATAGAAATTATGGAAAAGCGTTATAAATCACCATAAAAAATTTGGTTTAAACGTTTGGGGATACAATGCCGTAGGTTCATATTCTGGCAACTCAACCGTCTTTGTTTTATAAATCGCGCTTAAAGCGATACATTAACATGCTGCCTCAACACCTCCCGCGCCACTAAAAAGATGAAAAACTTTCATCTTTACACCGTTGTCAGAGCACACTATAATACAATTGAACCATGTCAGAGTAATTTTGTCAGAGTAAACCGCCCAGGGGGAAGTATGCGCTCTGGGTTGTACAAATATTTGAAACTCGATCAATCACAAAGTGAGGACATACG
>CALVLC010000158.1 GCA_944336335.1 uncultured Bacilli bacterium
GGAGAGGAACTGGACTTCGAGGAGGCCCAGGCCAGGGCCAGAGCGCAGTACGAGAGGGACAAGGAAGCCCGCAAGGCTCTGAGAGAGCAGAAGAAGGGCAAGAGCTGATCACCGTCCGGACGATCTCCACCCGCACCGGCTACACCTTCCTGGGCTGGAGCACCTCTCAGGATGGGGACGTCGTCTACGCCGACGCGGCCGTGGTGCTGAACCTCTCCGATGAGGACGGGGCCACCGTGGACCTCTACGCCGTCTGGAAGCCAATCACCTACACGGTGAAGTTCGACTCCAACGGAGGATTCGGGACCATGGACGACGTGTCCATGACGTACGACGTGCAGTCTGCGCTGCCCTCCGACAAGTTCTTCCGCTTCGGGTACACCTTCGAGGGATGGAACACGTCCGCCGACGGATCCGGAACGGCGTACGGCGACGGCGCCACCGTCTCCAACCTGGCCACCACCGACGGTGTGACGGTCACCCTGTACGCCCAGTGGGACAGGAACTACACGCCCCCGGTGGACCCCGACCCGCCGGTCGATCCAGAGCCCCCGGAGGAGGAGACCACCGTAACCGAGAACCCGGACGGATCCACCACCACGACCACCACCAGACCCGACGGCTCATCGACAGAGGTGACCGAGAGGCCCGACGGCTCGTCCACGACCACGGACGTGAAGCCCGTGACCGGAGGGACCCAGACGACCGTCACCGACAAGGACCCCGAAGGGAACACCACCGAGACCGTCACCACGGAGACGGTCACCGACGCCGCCTCCGGCGGCACGGTGACCTCCACCGTGGTGGAGACCACCGACTCCGAAGGGGTAACCGCCGTGAAGGAGGAGTCCAAGTACACCTCATCCGACGGAACCGTGACCACCGAGGTCTCCAAGGAGACGGCAGCCGACGGAAGCAGCTCCGCCCAGTCCACCACGACAGTGAACACGGCGTCCGGAGTTATCGACGCCGCCACCGCCGGAGCGGCGGTGGGGCAGATGGAGGAGGCCGTCTCCGGCACCGGATCGTCGGACAGCGTCATCATCATCGTGCAGGACTCCGGCGGCGACATCGGCGTGACATTCGAGCCCGAGGCCATCGCGGCCATCGCTGACTCCGGCGCCACCATGGAGGTCAGGGGAGAGGTCGGAACCTTATCCGCCCCGTCGGAGGTCTCCGACAATCTCGTTCAGAGCACGGACGGTTTCAGGCTGGTCATGGCAGTGGCAGACAAGACGGAGATGAGCCAGGAGCAGCAGGGCGCCGTCGGAGACAGGCCCACCTACCAGCTCCTCGTGGTCTCGTCCTCCGGCGAGGTCCACGAGCTCGGAGGCGTCGTGACCGTCACCATCCCCTACGAGCTCGCCGAAGGCGAGGACGCATCGTCCCTCGTCGTCTACTACGTGGACGACGCGGGCGACAGGCACGCCATGCCCACGTCCTACGACGTCAAGGCGGGAGCGGTGACGTTCGAGACCGACCACTTCTCATACTACGTCATCGGAACCCCCGCGGAGGAACCGGACACCCCGGTTGACCCCGACACGCCCGTCGATCCGGACGTCCCCGGAGGCGACACGGACACACCCGAAGCGTCCGGAGACGGAGACGGCGACAGCACCCTGCTGTACGTCGGAATCGCCGCGGCGGTGATCGTGATCGCGATCATCGCGGTCGTCGCCTTCCGCAGGCACTCCGGCTGAGGGACCATCCGAGGCCGCCTCCGGGCGGCCTCAAACCTTTTTCAATCTGTTACCAGACGCCAGATATCTGCAGCATGTTCAGAATTTGTTGTATACGGTCGATTCATCGATCATTAGCGGATTACCATGCTTTGACTGAGGTCTCTGTTGAGAGTTCTGGAAACGATGCATTTTGACAGTTGTCTGATTCTGCTGAAAATACTCCAACTGATCTTCAGAAGTTCACTCGATATTCGTTTAGCATGGCATTGGCCTTAAAAAAGGCCTTAGCAACCCATAATCCCATATGTTTTGAACATAGTAGTTGTCGTACCCGTCCCGTCATCTATGTTGAATTTCGTCGACGTCGATGATGCTGGTTATGGAAGAATCATGTCACGGGAACCGTCTGTGCGGTCTTTGTGTTCGCATAATCGATGTGATCGCTCCTGATGGCACGGGCGGCAGGCCACTTATTCATGGATTAGTAGGATTGAATAAAGGTCGGAGGGATTCCTCCGACCGTTTTTAAGGTACCGTCAGATCATGCCTCTGTTCTTGGCGATGAAGAATGCGATCGCTATCACCACTATGATGGCGATAATCGCAGCCAGCCAGAGGGTACTGCCACCCGATTCATCCCCTCCCGATTCGACATCCGGGCTATCATTATCGTCACCGGGAGTTACACCGGGATCTTCATCATCACCACCGGGAGTTACACCGGGGTCATCATCGTCTCCGCCGGGCTGATCGGAAACATCCCTGATGTATCCGCAGCCGTTGTTGCATTCGGCATCGTATTCGTTGTCGAACACATGGCCAACCGTAGCGCCTGCGGCGGCGCTGTCGCCGTTGCAGACACCGTAGAATGCTGACGATGGGATGGAGGCCACGTTCGAGGGTATTGTGACCGAAGTCAGGGAAGTGCAGTCTTCGAACGCGTACATTCCGATCTTTTCGATACTGCCGGGTATGGTGACCGACTCGAGCAACGTGCAGCCCGCGAACGCGTAGCTTCCGATCTCCGTCGTATCGGACGGTATCGCATAGGTGCCTCCCCTGCCGGCAGGGAATTGGATCAACGCCGCCATATTCTTGTCGAACAATACTCCGTCCTCGGAGACATACCTCGTATTGCCCTGGTTCACATCTATCTTGGCAAGGGATGTGCAGTAATCGAACGGGCCGTACCCAATGTTGGTCACGTTCGAAGGTATGGTTACAGACGTGAGCGACGTGCAGTAATCGAATGCTCTGCTTCCGATCTCGGTCACGCTGTCCGGTATGGTGACCGACTCGAGCGACTTGCACCCTGAGAACGCAGTGCCTCCGATCTCGGTCACGCTGTCCGGTATGGTGACGGATGTGAGCGACGTGCATCCGTAGAACACGGAGGCTCCGATGTAGGTCAGGCCCGTCGCTATTTCGACAGACGTGAGCGACGTGCATCCCCTGAAGGCATCCTGATACAGGTTGGCTACGCTGGACGGTATGGTTACAGATGTGAGCGACGTGCATCCAGAGAACGCAGAGGACCCGATGGTGGCCACCTTGCCCGGTATGGTGATCGACGACAGGGATGTGCATCCGTAGAACGCAGAGGCTCCGATGGAAGTCAGGTTTTTCGGCATGTCAACTGCTGTGAGCGACGTGCATCCGGAGAAGGCAGAACCGCTAATGCTGGTCACGCTGTCCGGTATGGTGATCGACGACAGGGATGTGCATCCATCGAATGCGTTGAAACTCAGTACGGTCACGCTGTCCGGTATGGTGACGGATGTGAGCGATTCGCAGCCAAAGAACGAGTATGAACCAAGTTCAACCACTTCGTATGTTACACCATTGTGCTGTACCGTCCCCGGAATCTTCACCGATACCACTGAAGGATCAACGGCAACATCCCTGACTGTGCTGGTACCGACCTGTACGGTACTTTCATCCGTTTTAACCATGTACTCTATGTCGATTCCATCTTCATTCGGAACGATGAAGACGTCCCCTGCATTTGCATTGCAATCATCACTTCCGATGCCGATGACCAGGGCGACGCTCGCTGCCAGGACGATCAATGACATTGCGAAAACCCTGATGCGGTTCCTCGTCATCGACGAAGAAATGATGTATTCCATGAGATCATTGTATTTTTTAAGACTCATGAACGAAAATATGTCTATGGATTTATATAAATAGTCAGAGTATCGTGGTTGCTTATTTATTTTTTAAATTGGTTTCAAAATCGAATCCGGTGTACGGACTCTGTTCAGGCATGTGTCTGTGCTGCCTTCTCTATAAAATCATCGGTGGCTATAGAAAAATATGGGCCTATTACAAAATGAGTGGAAGTGAGGCAATCTGAACAGTGGTTCTTTTGACATCGTTCAAACGAATCTGCATGAGTCTCTGAAGTACACGATCCTGGACAGACGGTCGCTCCGATGGTATCCATTCGCCAGACGCTTGCTGAACTGGACCTTCGCGTTCAGCCCTTCCTGGTAGGCGTTGTTCACACCGGTTTCAATGGCAAGGAGTATCCCATCGAAATGAGTCCTGACTGTCTTAGCCAGAGCCCTGAATGCTCTGGATCCCTCTTTCTCAACCCATTCCACCCACCGGGCGAGGTGGTCTGCGGCCACCTCGACCGATGGGGAGTCGTACATCTGCCTTAGGGACTCCTTCATGGCGTAGGACTTCGCCACGACCTCGTTGTCGGCGGTGATGTCGAGGAGCGCTTCGCGCTCCTCCAACGTCAGCTTGCCGGGATCTTTGAGCAGCGCATATCTGACGGACTTCAATCTCTGGCCGTTGACCTGGCCGGAGGCACGGTCCCCGTCGAGCTTCTTGTTGGCCAGCTGGATGAGGTGGAAGGGATCAAAGACCATGTGCGCGTTGGGCAGGAACTGCCCAACTCCCGCGATGTAGTTCTTGCCGAAATCACAGGAAACGACGGTTATGTTCTCCGGATGTCCGTTATGTGCCAGCAGCCATTCTCTGAACTCTCCGACAACGTCGCTGTTCTTCCCTTTGCAGATGAAGACAATCATCCCCGAGTCAACGTCGGTGACCAGCGTGATGTATCTGTGGTTCTTCTTCGCGGAGGTCTCATCGATCCTGATACGCCTCAGCCAGTTCAGATCCATGCCGTCGAGGTGCATCCTGACCCTTCTGTCAACGATGTGGTCGAGCACCCTCCAGGAGACCCTCATTTCCCTGGAGACCACCGCCAGAGGTTTACGGGACATCTCCCTGACGGCGACCGCCTCGAACCTCTTGGTGTATGTCACCTTGGGCTCCGCCCAAGGTACCTTCATCTGTGTGACGGTACCACAGCCGCTGCATCTGCATCTCGGGACCTTGGCATGAATGTAGCACACGGTCTCGCCGAGATTCTCGTGCCTCCATTCGCGTTCCTTGTAGTCATGGATCGTCAGAGGAGTGCGGCAGTCCGGGCAGACGCCCGGACTGCCCACATAGGACAGATGAACGTGTAGAACCTTGACCCCGTCGTAGAACCCTCCCTCGGAGGATGTTATCTCCCAGTCATCGGTCTCGACACCGAGGACGAAACGCATCGCATCGTCCAGGGAGATGCTCTCACAAGTGTATCCATTGGCCGGAGGAATCACGACCTTCTCTTTCTTGCCCTTAGAAACCACGAATCGGAATGGACATCGGAATCAAAAGAACCACTGTTCAGATTGCCTCGCTTCCACTCATTTTGTAATAGGCCCAAATAATCTGACAGTGAAGGATCATCCATCGTGTTGGTTATGGTACAGTTCTTCACCACCGCAGTTCCACCTCTGAGAATCATTCCGTGCATGTAGCCCTCGATGGTAGAGTTCGTTATCCTTACCTCACATGGAACATTGATACAAACTGCGGTTCCAACATGTTCTGCCGATCCGATGATTTCAGAGTTGTCGACAAATATTCTGACATCATAGTTCTCCGGTCCAGAAGCATTGGTTGCGATGCAGTAGCCATCGGCCTCAATTGTGGAACCGTTCAGAACGTTAGCCTCCGAT
>CALVLC010000159.1 GCA_944336335.1 uncultured Bacilli bacterium
TAATTTCTTTTGTATTTGAAGATTCTGGTATTGGTCTGCATCATCTTTGTTTTCGTTCATTTTAGATTCATCAAATACACCGTTTGAGTCAGAATATTTATTTCTAAGTAGTCTTAACTTAGTTTCAATAGTTTCTCTTGCAGCCTATGCTTCAGGAGATAATGAATCTAATAATTCGTAAAATTCTCTAGTATATTTTCTTTCTGCTCTATGAGCTAACCATTCGTTCTTTTTCTTAATAAACTATGCTCTGAGTTCAGGGTCTTCTGGTAAATTGAAATCATCTGGTTTAATACCATATTGTATTCTTAACTATTTCATAAAGTTAGAGTACTCATTATCGAACATACCATATTTTTTATCCCGAATTAGCTAACCAGTATATTTGCCATTGTTATCTTTTTCGTAAAATTGGTCTAATCCACCAGTTACTTTTTTAAAGAGTTCATTTAAGAATGTAGATTTAGCAAATACTCTTTCTCTACGCTTGTTTTGAGATTCTTGCATTAATAAATAAGCAGTTTTCATTACTTCATTATCTACTCTATCTGGTGATAAGAAGAATCTAGTAAGAGCGCTAACATCTTTATCGAAAGACATTATATCACCACTTACAAACTCATATATATCACTTAATCTTTGCTAATTTGCTGTATCTATGTTAGCTTCTATTACTATCTTTCTATAATTTTCTGTTTGTATTTGGTCTAGCTGTCTTTTAGATAATTCTAATACGTTGTGTGCCACATTCATCAACGATTTTAATTTTTGAAATGTAGTACTTTCTGAAAAATTAGAATATTCTTCTAATGTATCCATTATATTAGATATGTCTCGCATAATTGGAATATAAAATCCAAAGAAGTTACGATTTAAAGATAAAATTCTATCGTCATCCATAGTTTTAATACCTTTAAATGTATCTAATATTTCCTATGCGATATTTGGTAAATCACCATTTACTAATACTACGAATTGATATATAGCTTGCAAATCTTCAACATTCTCATCGTTTATTTGAGATATTAAATATCTAAGATTAGCTTCTGCTTCAGCTCTTGCAATTTTATCACTAATATCAAGTGTTTGTAATTTTACTTCTACTTGTTCAGATAATTTCTTTCTTAAGTTTTGTAAATCTTGGTTTACCTTAGATTCTTCAGCTAAATTAATACCTTGTCTTAAATTATTTAGTTGTTCTTCTAAAACTTCTCTCGTAGATTGAGACATTCTTTCAAACTCTTTGTTATCATCTTGCTTTAAAGATTCATAATAATCCTACTAGTTTTTTGTTGATAGATAGTCTCCATTGTTTACTTTCAATATTATCTATTCTATTAGGTTAAATAGCTACTCAGCTTCCTAAGATTTTGGAGTTACATGAAATATATTTTTTGATACCCAATCTACAATTCTCTGCCACAGATTTTTATTCCTATCTTCTACAGCAAGCGCAGTTTTATAAACGAATTCCCTAAAATCTGGATTTGCCATAAACTCGTTTATAAATTCATTTATGTCTTCTTTCATACCGTATCTTAAAGAATCTGATTCATATTTAATATTATTTAAGATACTTTTTCTAAAATTTTCAAACCAAGCTCTTGCTACTTTGTTGTTGTTTATATAGTTAGTAAGGTAATGATGTAAAAGTTCGTGAGTTAAAGTAACCGTAAAATTACTTAAATTGTCATTAAAAGATTCACTGTATAAATATATTGTGCCGTCTCTATAAGATCCTACTACGTTACGTGAATGACCATACCTATCTACTTCTATTTGTTTGCCGTTTTTATCAGTATCATAATGGTCAAAAACCCATTCACGGAAAACTATTTTAGCAGGAAACTATTTTAGTGAATTTAATAAATTTAACTAGTATTCGCTCAATTTCTGCTAATCAGAGACCATGTCATTAACGGAAAGTATCTAATCTATTACGGAATTTGAATCAACATTAGACGCTGTAATTAAATTAGTTTTTATTTGATGAGTATCATTTATTGCTATAACAAAATCATCGATTGATGAATACATACTATTGTTTATTCTTTCAGGTTTGTAAAAAGTAGATATTTCTTTTATAGCTGCTTTTCTATCACCATTATTTCTTTGTAGAGCTTCCTAAAATAGAGAAGACTACGCCCCATTAGGAGCGTAATCTAAACTATTTCCATTATTAGCATCCCATAAATAATATGCTTCGTTTTCACCAACAGCTTCTACTAATTCTTTCCATTCAGGAAGATTAATATTGGGGCAATAAGGATTATTTATCATAATTATTTACCTTTACATTTATTTTTAATTTGTTCACCTAATGCAGCCATATCATTTAATTGTGACTGTTCTCTATTTATTTCTTCGTTTATATCTACGCTAGGAATATTAACGCTATCTATCATAGATTGCATCATAGCTCCAGCAGTATCGAACATATCGATAGTCTAAGATAAGGCATCTGGTATAGACGTAATAGCTTCATTCTACTGTAGCAACACGTCTGTAGATTGTTCTGAAACAGGATCAATATTCGGTACCATATCTTCTGGTAATATCCCTATACCAGTAATCATAGAGGTATCGACACCTGAATATTCATCCATACCTGGATCAAAATACGTTTCTTGTTCTGATTGTGATGCTTTAGCATCTATATTTATATCATCCAAGTTTTTATAAACTAATTCATAATCAGAAACATTCTATCTATCTGCTTCATTTCTAGTTACTCTATTACGCGCACTTATTCTCATTACTTTATCGATTATAAAATCGTTCTAGTCTTTAATGATCTGAGCGATACCCTCACCGTTTAAATACGCTGAATTTGCTAAATTATTTTCAGGAAATGCCGAATCTTGAGCAGCCTAATTAACATACTCATATATGTGATTTCCGTCATCATTAATACCTAACTTTGGAGTAAGTAAATATATACCCCTAACAGAATATCTCATTAATTTATCGTCTGATTTACGTATTGCTGCAATATCTCCTACTTTTCTATATAATCTATCCCCAATAGTTATATATCTATCGGTAGCACTTCTGCTAGCAAATAATACGTTAGTCCTTTGACTATCTAACGATTGACGAAGTATCATGTCGGTATTATTGTCATAAGAATATGGTTTAACTATTTCTTTATTATACCACATATTACGAGCTATAGTGGTGCTTATAGAAGGATAATAACCTGTTTTGGGGTCATCAACATCTTCTGCAACCATATAACCAGCTTCAGTATTCACATCACCGAATTTATTTAATGCTTTCTTCATAGTAGATGCATAACCATGCTATATTTTCCACCACATAGGTACCAAATGGAAGAAACTATTTACACCTCTGTTATCATAAGATGTAAAATAAGCGTATCTAGCTAAACTTTCGGCTACATCTCTAACATATTCGTCTTCACTGGTGAGTAATTCATCAAATGCAGATATTAATATACTTTCAGTATATCTATCATTATTCATAGAAGAATTGGCTAGCACTATTCTATCTATTTGATGATTAGTACCATCAGCAGAATATTCTTGTAAGTAGTTTAATAAAGCATTTTTAATTACCCCGTCTTGATTTACTAATGTAGGTAATTGGTCTTTATTACTAATAATATATCTCTTTAAACTATTAAGATTCTTACAAGCTGTACCACTACCAACAAACATGTTATATAATTCATCTCCTTCTATAGTAAATGCTTCAGAATTAGCAGATATTCTAGCTCTTACTACTGATTCCAATGCCCTATTTATTTGCGTAACAAATTCTTGGTCATTTGTATATTGATACATAGAATCATCTTCAGAAGGTCCTACAAAGGTGCGCATAATGTTTGTATAAATATCTTCATACTCTTTAGTAGCTATTATAGATTGTTTTCTAAGTATAGCTCTAGGAAGGGTTAAACCGTAGTATAGTTTCTAGCCTAAGAAAGTAACTTGCATGTAATGGTCTATAGCATTAGTATCTTCAGATACATCGGGCTAATTTATATAAAATCTTGAACCATTTTCAGCAGTAAATGAATTAACCATATTCTTAAAGTTAAGCTAAGTAGCTAAAGTATTACCATACTTTTTAGTGTCAATCTAAGATATTTTAACTAACTTAGCCAATCGCTTAGCATCTTGATTTAATTCATCATACGCTTTTAATACTAATAACTATTGATATGCGTATTCAGCACTGAGTTTATTAGCTTTCAGAGAAGATATTAATCTGTTTCTATCCAAAGCCCAACTTCTTTGAACTGCTGTCATGTTATCTTCTGTTTGTTCTCCGATAGGCTTATTCTTACTAAACCCTCTATCTCTTAACCAACCGTTGTATAACTTAGTCCATTGAGTTCTTTCCTGCCCCTGAGGCATTACTTGAATAGCGTTATACAATATTTTTTCAAACTAATTATAAAATTGTGCTCTAACCTGTTGCTCCGTAACGCCTGGGTCTACACCATATACGCCTCTGTTGGCTATTTGCTTGGCTGCATACAATTTTAATACATCTTGCGCTAAATAATAGAAAGTAGTCTAACCTTTACCACCACGAAGCAGTAAATTAGTCATATTGTAAGTTATCTAATTGACATTCAATGCAATAATGTACGGGTCTTTAGCAACGTCTACGTGAGCATTAATCATGGCAGATAACCAATCCAATACTCTAAATCCGTCTTGACCTTTAATCGCATCCAATTGACCCAAATTATAAGGATTACCGTTAGCGTATTCCATGCAAAGATGAGCAAACTGTGTAAGAGCGTGATTAGTAGAATTTAATGCAAACGGTGCAATACCAGCTTTACCGCTAGTGTATTCTATCTTACGAGATAACTGGAAAGAAGGTAACAATTCATAACCAGGTCTAGCTTCGACCAACGATGCAGGTTGAACTAAAGGCAACACGTCATTCTTTAAGAATGAAGTAAGAGTATCAATAGACGCTTTAGTTTCAGCCATATTATTCGTATCAGAAATACACATCATTTGATATTCCAACATCTTGTTAGTTAGTTGTTCTCTAGTCCATTCCATGATTGGTTTAGAATCGTCATATTCTACTTTCTTACCATTTTCAAAATCATACATAGCTATGTATAATTTATCAACGTCAAAATCAGACCCAGTCATCGCTGTAAATCCATCAGGTACTACTATAGTATCTGCATACGTTTCAGGTAATACATCCATTACAGTAAATGCAAATGTTGAAGATGAACCCTGAGTAGGGATACGATAACCTAAGCCTATTGGTTGAGAATTTTCACCGATTATATTATTATCAAGCAGCCACTGTCTCATTGAAGCAAACGTTGCCTACTTCTCTTTCGGTACAATATGTCTAAAGAAATTAGTAGATAGCATAATTTCCATAGAACCGTTAGAACGTAAGAATTTTAAAGCTTCTCCGTTATTTAAAGCCTGTAGTTCACCTTGAGCATATTCTATTGGTATAGTTCTCTTAAACCCAAA
The DNA here is from genome assembly GCA_944336335.1 of uncultured Bacilli bacterium. GTDB lineage: Bacteria > Bacillota_I > Bacilli_A > RFN20 > CAG-826 > Onthovivens. The sequence continues at coordinate 5,487 of CALVLC010000159.1, forward strand.
GTTAGACATCTGAATAGCAGCACCACCTTTAGTATTAATATCTACAGCGGCTTTATTTACTATAGAAATAACGCGACTTTCAATCCAGTTTCTAGAAGACAAAGCAGCTACAGGCAAATTAAATTCGCCATTCTCATCTAAAGTAAGACATTGAACTACTTCTTCAGACAGTCCTGATTGCCTTGCTTCTTTAACAAGTTCATCAGATAATTTTCTATTATCAATTACCCAATTATCGCCTCTTCTCCTAAAGAACCTGTGCCTAATTTCATTAGCACCTAATCTGGTTAATTGATTAATACAATCCATTATACCAGATTTAAGTTCACTACCTTTGATAGCTTTACCTTTATTAGTACCGTATGTTAAATCATCACGAAGATTTGATAATACCATTTTAACAGCTTGGGTACCAAAACTTCTATCCATATGTTCATGGGGGTCAGTATTTAACTGTAAACGAAGATGTTTAATATCTTGTACTTTTACAGGTAAATCACCGGTCATTTTAGTCTTAGTATAAGAAGCTTTATTTAACATTTCAACATTAAGTTGAGTGTTAGCTTCATCTTTGTACATTTTAACTGTTTGACCTAATCCTACCTTTACGGCGGATTCAAACACAATCATATCGATTGTACCTAATTCCTCATTGTTCATTCTATCGTAAATCAGTTTATTATCTGCTTTACATAAAGATTTAAACATAGGGAAGATTGCCATTTTGTTAAATACAGGTATATCCAATCCGAGTGAATCGTCGTATGTATCGCCCATGTAAACCATTTTCTATACGTTAAGTATTAATGGCTTAGCTAACTGGTACAATTGATAATTACTCATCCATGCGTCATTAGCTTCTACTATACGATATGCACGTTCAATTTTATCATTCCACCTACCTTGAGCCATCATCAATCTACGCCACATAGCTGGACGCATATAAACAGCGGCATCAGACTGATTAATTTCACCGTCAGCATAAGGTCTAGCACTAAGTTTAGCCATATCGTTGATTCGCTTCCTAGTACTTTCATCGAACTGACTAATGATATTATCTACAGTTTCAGAAGTTACGGTATCATATACTTCTTGAACGGATAATTCTGGATGTTGAGACTCATATTCATCTCTAGCTAATGATAATTTAAATGTATCTAACAAATCATTATAGAATGGAGAAGAAACCATATTATCAGAAAGATTTAATACTGTATATTCAGTATTATTTCTTTCATCGTTTTCACCCCAATCTAATACCATATCGGAACCAGTAGAAAGTACAGAAGATAAACGCTTAGTTTTATCTACATCTCTACCAGTAATGACATCATATTCACCGTATTCTTCTATATTTATTTCGGGATGAAGTTCTTTATATTTCTTTAGACCACCTTCAATGACTACAGGCTCGAAATTATCATCATTCAACTTATATACAGCAGGTACAGTTTGCCATTTGTAATAAGCTGGATCTCCTGTAAAACATCTTTCAACTTCTTGAATAGATATGGCTTGATTAGCTACGTGTGAACCAATTATTGAATAAATCACATCATCCATCTTATTTAAACTATATCCATTAGGATAATTACGTTTAAAAGTATCTTGTTCTAAGTAACTGGCAATGATATTGTGTGGTATAAGTTCATTGTGTAATAATCCTGTACCATCTCTACGAATAATACCCATATTGATAAGATTATTGACTTCTCTATTGGTCATATCAATAAGATAATTATTCGCAACATCATGTAAAAATTGATTGTTGTTTCTAGTAAGAGTATCTCTTAATGTTTGCAAATAAGACTTAACCGCATTGTATTGACCTAAATTTTCTAGCTTAGATAAATCGTTATTAAGATGTACTTCTTTACCATTATACCATACAGTACTGAAATATCTGAATCTGCCTCCGTTACCACCAGGCTACATTTTACCATTTTTTATTTTACCGTGATAATTCTTACGCCATTTCTCAGGATTAGCTGCAACATAATCCATTTTATTATAATAATCTATTACAGCATCTAATTCTGACATAAAATAATCACTGAAGATGTTTATAGCTCTATCGCTAAAACGTCTTTCACCAAATTGATAAGTAGTTTGCACAACACCACCGACGCGTTGATTCACTTGATGCGCACTAGTAAGTGTTTCATGTAATAATTCCATACCTGATATACTATACCATGTCTTTTTATCTGACATAGTAGGCAATATCATTTGATCATCATTAGTAAGCGTTAATTTAGTAATATAATCTTCAATGGGCGATATACCAAAATAGTCACGGCTAGACTGTGATTGCTATTCATCTACAGCTAAAAGAGTATTTAATTTAAATTGCACACCATTCTTACCAGCCAACTTAGCAATTAATGAACTACTACCAAATTTACTATTCAGTATATGATTAGCTTTATCGTGTAACCCTTTGTTTAACCACCTAATCTGATCTGACATATAGTTATTTTCGCTAATAGGGTAGCGTAAACTACCGTCAGCACCTGTTACACTAAATTCTTCAGGTGAAGGATGAACATTACCGTAAGCAACGGAAGCTAAACTGATAAAAGCATTGGTATTACTTGGCGGTACTGTAAATATTCTATTTAAAGTATTTTTAGCTTTTCTAGGATTACGAGCATAATCTTTGATATTCTTCAATACTGCTTTTAATTGATAAGCTCTATCGCTTGACCATAAAATATTAAATCTATCTAATTCACTAAGATAATTACCATCTTTATCTATAGATTTCATGTTATCTAACATATAGTTTAAAGTAGGTATATCTACAGGAATATAAAGAGCATTTAATAAATCTACTAATTCGGATTTTAATTGGTCTAATAAAGCTACCTTATCTGTATCTTTTGAATTCCTCTTCTTTAATAAAGTACCAATTGTATTCTAAGAATCGGTAATCTTTTTAATAATTAAAGGATTAATTGTTCTTATATCGCTACCTTCTGGTATTATAGTATTATCAGATGAAAAGAAAGCTAATGACCATTGCCTTGGATAACGAGCAATCTTGGTAAGATTAGAACTATTCATAGCCTACCATATACTACGTTTCTTAGCTTCTTCAATTATTCTATTCTTTTCAGTTACGGCTGTAACAGGATCATCTATCTATTCTACAGCTTTTAGAGCAGCCATATCAGGTCTATCCTGTTGAATCTTCACAGTAGTCATTCCGTTCTTACTTGATTTAATTGCTACTTCAAGTTGAGCTTTCTACCATTGATTCAAAGGATTCTGTTGATCCGTAAGTTTCTCTTTTAAAGCTACAAAGAATGGGTCTGTTCTACCAAGTCTGTCACATTGAGCGACCATTTCATCAAATGAATCTATGTTCCACAAGTTCTCCATTACTTTATTCCAAGCTAAAGAGAATGGAACTGGTTGATCAAGACCAAATATATCATCAGTGGTACGTTCCGGAACTCTTACTACATTACCATTTTCATCTTCGTAAGTAACAAATTCATAATTCGGTATAGAGTAAAAGAACAATCTAGCATTAAATGCCAACTTATCTTTCTTACTTACTGCACCTTGTTCAACATCCCAAGAATTATCTTGTAAATCACCTGTTTCAACAGCTTGCCTTTGTTCATCATCTAATTCAGCTAATCTAGTATCTGTTATTTCTTTATCAATACCCAAGTCAGCTAAATAATCTCTGATATATCTAGAGAATAGTGCTCGGTTTATAAGCACATCGTTGGCTATTAATTCATAATCCGGATTTACAGCACCTTCATTTAACTGATTCTCTAACGCTGAAAACATTTTATTCAAATCAAGACCTTTTTGTAAATCGTCTTGAGTACGGATCTGAGAGTAAGCTAATACGGAACTAGTTAAAGACCGAATAATATTATAGAAAGTTTCACCATCTGTAATATTCGGTATTCTATCATACTCTTCTTTAGTTAACCCAGGAATATAGAAATGTAAACCAGAATCATAAGCCTCACTAAACTCTCTTAAAATACTCTAGGAAGGCTTATATTTAGCGAACTCACCGTGATTAATAGAAGCATACATTTGGGTATGTAAACTCGGTCTAAGGAAGTCTAAATGTAACATTCTACCGAGTCTATCAAAGAATTTAATAAGTCGATATGACTAAAATATATGTCTTATACCTGCCATATATTCCCTAAATTCTTCAGCCATCGCTTCTTCTACTTGTTCCTTAGTGTAGTTCTTAGCTTTTGGATGTCTATCAATATAATCTTGATAAAGAACATTTCTTTGTTGGTCTGTGAGTAATAGTTGACTTACGTAATGCCATGCTTCGTGATATGTTACGTCTCTACCAGCTTCTTGTGATAATACAATTTGAGGATTAAATTCTTGTCTTAATTTATTCCATACAACACGCATTACTCCATAAGCTTTATCGTCAGAGTGAGTACGCATTACAGCACTAGTAATCATCACATCTTCATCACTAATACCGAGTTTACGGTTTAACCAATCCTTAGCTTTACTAGCATTGAGTTTTCCTCTGCCTCTACCAGTAGAATACCAACCTTCACGCTTATAGCTACTTCTACCAAATTCTTGCATATACCTCTTTTGATTTATTTGCAAGAGTTTAGGCGTACCGTCTTTACCAAACCATATAACCCATTTCCAACCGGGTAATGGACTTTCTGTAGGTTTAGACAAACCAAATTCAGCAAGTGATTGTTCTGTTATTTGTATGGGTTTACGACCTATGTTCTTTTCGTTTTCAGGTAATACGGTATATTCTACTTCAACCCGCTTACCATCATGTATTTCAGATACTTTAATAGTACGACCTTTTGGCTTCTATTGTTCTTGTGAAGTAGTGGGTTGTTCGGTTTGCTATACTTGGTCCCGTATAGAGTTTAAAGAATTTTGGTCATATATTCTTTCCTAACCGTCTGGCATACGTACGCTAATAGTATTGTTACCGTGAACTTTAGTTACTTCGCCAATTATGTCACCAGAAGATCTCCATATGGATACTTTATCACCAACTTTAAATTTAGATTGTTGAGCAGATTGCTTTGGTAAATCCTGAATTGCTTGCTCTATAGAGTTAGTCACAGTTTGTGGAGCTCGAACTGGTTCAGTTCTAGCTACAACAGGTTGTTCTGGTACTTTAGGTTGAGACTGTTGTTCATGAACTGGATTGTCTACCACAGTAACACCGCTAGCAAATACGAAAGGAGCTTTAAATAAATGTTCACCTGAATCAATCATTATATGACCGTGGTTAATCATCCAAGCCATAACAGAAGGTAGAGGTTCGCCTTCTCTAACTTTAGTAATGTTACCTTGGTCATCTATAGTATAACCTATATCTCTTAAAGTAAATGCTACTTCAGGACCTAATACTTCTATATTAGTGGTATCAGTTAATTTTTTACCAGCATTAATATATTCATCTTTAGCAATTTTAATAATGTAATCAGCAATATAATCAGGTATTCTAGACATTAATAATTCCTTATCAGTATTCCAGTGTAAGTTCTGAGAAATACTAAATATTACATTGCGTCTAGTACCTTCTGTAATAGTTTCTAAAGGTATTCTATGTACTGTATGTTTAAGCTCTCTTTGGACAGCATTAGCATCATTACGAGATGCCATACCTACTAACAAAATAGGTTTACCGTCTTTACTCATAGTAACACTCAGAGCTTTTCTACGATAGAAATCAAGCTCTGTTTGTTCACTATCAAACCTTGGCACAGTTCTTATACCAGTTCTAGCAAGTATAGACAAGAAGAAATCGGTTAATCTTTCATCACCAAAAAGGTTAGAAGTAACCATTTCATATACCAATTCTGCTGTAGATGGTAAATTATCAACATTAGCTACTTGATGTTTTGCATTGTAAGTTAATTTTAAATCAGATGGCATTCTTACTCCTGGTACAGTATGTTTTTGTTCAGTAAGCATTATTGGCGGAGCTATTCTCTGTGAAGGAGTTTGATTAACTTTAGGTATTAAATATAACTTACCGGCATAGCCAATACCTTGTGAAGAAGCCATTTCATCAGTATTAGATAATTTGACTATACTGAATGGGTCAGACAAAGTAAATGCACCTTTACCTATACCTATTTCTAATTCACCTTCTTCTAACATTTCTGTTAAAACGTACGGGTCATCTGACAAATTTAAATCAGATACTTCAGTTAATTTTCTAAATTGATGTTGATCAGGATTGTTATTTATAGTACCATTACTGATACGTAGGTTAACTGGTTTACAATCTTTTAAAGGGTTTTGAGGCAACGGTTTACCATTAGTATATTCTGGACAATAAGCATTAAGAATTTGCCTTCTAAATATAGAAAGAGCTTCTACTTCTTTATCTCTATCTGCTTTATTTACACCTAAATCACGTAATTCATATTCCGCTCTTTGAGGTGTTCTTAAAGATACTGTGTACACATAACCGTCTTTATCCTCAAGTATCATATGGATAGCTGCATTATTTACAGCCGAATCAACATTTTTACTGTTGGATATTCTTCTATCATCTTTCCAAGCATCTGTTACAATATAGTAAGCATCTACTACTTGATTTTGCAACCAACCTGGCTAAGCTAGCTTTTCAGCCAACATTTTACCTGTGCCTCTTTTAGCCTTTTTACCGTCCTTTGTTGTGAACACAACGTCTTTTCCATTAGCTTTTAATACCATCGGTTCAGTAGCAGTAGGTTGAAAGAAGAATGTATTACGCATTAAATTCTTCTTTTGCTTTTTATCGTTAGATAAACCTTTCGTTTTATCTACGTATTCATCTGAACCTTGTATGTCAGAGGCTTCATTAGAACCAGTATCAAACAATGAATCAAAAGCATTTTGTGCAAAAATCATTGCTGGGTCTAACGATACAATATCACCAGGTAAACCAGACATGTTTATACCTACTTGACCGTTATCTAACACTTCAATATTGGTTGCATCTGCCACAACAAAAGAAGGGTTAGCCTAATCGTTATTGGGGTCTCCTGTATTAATTACTTCAACGGTTTTATCCTCTTTTATTACAGGTTGAGTGTTGCTTTCTGTTTTAGTAGTAGGTTCTACACTATTTACAGGTTTAGATTGTTCTTCCGGTTGTTGTGGTGTTACAGGAATTTCAGGAGTACTTACAGTACTTTCTGTAACAGGTTGAATTATTTCCGGTTGTGCTGTTTCTTCAGCAACCGGGTCTAAATCTACTGTATTACCTTTTTCTATATTTTCTGCCATTGACGCAGGAGATTCTTCGTTTTCTCTACCACTAATTAACTCAGGTGGATTCTACAATTCCTCATCTGATATAGCAGACTATTCTTCTACCTGTTCAGTTTGTAATCTGACAACAGTTACATCTTCTGGTTCTTCTACTACCAAATTATCTTTAGGAGCAGCACTTTCTTGTACTCCGGACATATCAACCGTGTCATCATACTCTTCCATAGAATCTTGAGGAGGAGTTTCTCTAGTAGGTTGTTGAGGTTGTGTTACTGGAGCAGCAGATTCACCAGCCAATTGTTGATTTAATGCGTCTATTGCTCCTTGAGCGTCTGCTATATCTTCACCTGTACTTGGTGGAGTAACGGGAGTTGGTTGTTGTTCAGAAACAGGTTGTGTTTCGCCACTCTAAGGTTGCTAAGGATTTTGTTGTATTGTCGGTTTACTAGAAGGTGCAGGTGTAGTCTGATTCTAAGGACTTTGACCAGTTACAGAACTATCAGTTGAAGGAGGCTCTGGATCTCTATCAGGATGACGTACACCCATATCTGCATTTTCTCTTTCAGCTATTTGTTCTAACTATTCACGTCTAGCTAAATCTCTACGAATAACGCTTAAAGCTCTTTGATGTTGAATTCCTCTTTGATCAGCCGCTTCATCTTGAGCTTTCCATTTATCTTCTATTTCTTTATTATATTGTTCTATAATTTCTTCTTTACTCGGTCTAGCTTTTCCTTCTCTGATAGCTTCTTGAACATAATCATCTATTACGTCTTGTCTTTGAGCTTCAGTAAGATTATTCCAAGTAGGTTTAATAATACTAGTATCACCAGTATATAAACCAGTGGTATAAGCTCTTTTGTGTTGTAAAATATCATTCAAAGCTGCACTATTTAAAGCAGATTCTGCAATGGCTTTTGATATTTCATCTGTGTTTTCCATTGCATCTACCACATCCTGTAAACCAGCATATACTTTGTTTTTAGATGCATCTTCAAACAAATTACTTACATATTTATTAATACCGTTTATACCGTCTAAATTAACATTTAAACCTTTATCCTAAGCTAGCTGACGTAAATCTGCGGCTCTATCAGCCGTTTGCTAAGATAAATCATGAAGCGTTTGTAACTGAATAAATCTCAAAGCTTCGTTCAATATCTGTTGGTCTGTGAGTTCCAGTATCTCTTGCACATCAGAAGTTTTACCACTTCTCCAAGCTTCGTAATTCTACATTTCAGTAGAACGTTTATAGTCTGCTTTTATCTAGTCTAAAGCCGCATCAAGTACATCATTCTAGCCTCTCTAATAATTTAATACTTGATTTTGAAGATTAGTTAATCTATCAATACTAGCTTCAGAAGCTTCACGTTGCTTTCTTTCCTTGTCAGACCACAGTAAAGCGTTATGTATATATCTAGAATAAGTATCCGAGCCTTTACCAAATCTCAAGTCTCTGGTATTCCATTTCGTAGCAGCTGCTCTATTCATCAAGAATACTCTAGAAGCTAAATCTTTATCCGCTTCTATCATATCGTCTGTAACACCTTCAGGTTTATGCTGTTTAAGCATATCTAAAGTATTATGTATTCTTTCCAAAGAATTCTTACTCTTGTTAGCAGCATTTAAAAATGCTTCTATTTTTTGATCGTTTTCTGCATTCTCGTAACCATTAGCTGCTAATTCCTATAATTTTCTATCTGTTCTTAACTATTTTATACCTTTATATACTCGACGAGTAGAACCAACACCACCCATGAATAAACCAGTAAATCCACCAATATCCATGCTACGTTTTAATTCTTCATCTGTATTTAAAGCGTCATCAGTATGTAAGCCATAATAAGCAGCTCTAGCTTCAGCACCTAACCTAATATCGTTTACCAAACCGTCTAATAGAGAATATTTTTCAATATTATCATATTTACCAGCTTGGTATTCTTTACTAGCTAAATACTATTGACCTTCTTCTTGTTGTTCCAAGAATGTCGTAATAGCAGCTTTCTTAGCATGATTTCCAATACCTTCAATTACTCTTCTTGCAGAATTTTGTTTAATGACATTAGTAGAACCTAACGTAGCCGCTTTGACCAGTTTATTAGTAACCATTTGTCTAGCTCTACTAACTAGTGAACCAGGTACAGTAGATAACGTGTTATCTACACCTCTAGCAATAGATTCAGCCATTCTACCAGCAGTTCTACTACCAGAAGCATTTAACTTCATTAGATTACCTACATATCTGCCACCGTAAGAGTAAATACCAGATTGGATTAAGTCAGAAAATTGTAAAGCATTATTAGACTGTTCTAATACATTTAAACCTTTATCTGCATCTTTAATTATCTAATCTAATTGCTCATCCCCGGTAGATATACCCAAAGCTAGCATGTTACCAAATATCTATTGGTCATCCATGCTATCTACATCAAATCCTGCTTCTGCTAATTGACTTTTTACATTGTCTACTACAGCATTATAATTAATGTTATTCTTTTGTACTCTGTCTGTAACAGCCTATTGAAAAGCATCGAACATTTCTGACGCAGTTTCTTTCTATCTACCATATTGAGATACAGCCCATTGAATACCCAATTCACTCGTGCCAATAAGTAAAGGAGCTATACCACCCGAACCAACAGCCAAGGCGCCTTTAGCTAAGTTAGTAACAATAGCATCCGTAGCCATGTTAGCTACCATTGCTTCGATATTAGCAAAACTAGAACCTAATTCTGGTAAAGACCTATACCAACTAGCTGGGTCTGTCAATGACAATTCATTTTCATCAATTGCTTTCTGAGCTCTAGGGTCAATTTTAGTTGGGTCAAAGTACCAAGTGCCTTTGTTTATGATTCTAGTGCGTTTAGCAATTTCGTCTACTTTAGAATCATATTCAGCTCTAGCATCTTCTACGGCATCTGTTACTTTTTGTACCTGCTAAGCCAATTTATTTATATCATTTAAATTAGTCTTAGCGGACCATAGGGTGTTTATTTGATCCTAATTTAATCTATCCCAACTATCAGAAGCACCTTCTTCAATAAGATGTTCAAAGTTATTAGAGGGATTTACATCCCCTATCCTACTACTATCCCAATCTACTACTGCGGTTTTAGCTGCTGCTTCTAACGGGTTAATCAAACCGTTCTAAACAGCGTTTGTCATACTGGTTTCGTAGAATATACTACGTATATATGGATTAGTTCTAGCTTCTTCCCTAACTTCAGGCTCTAATCTATTTATCGTTTGCAGTAAATCAAACTTGGTCTATTCAGCCTGAGCAATCTAATCATCTGTCCAATCATTAGTATCCTATTGGTTTAATTGTTGATAATTATAAGCAGCTTGAATATATTGTAATGCCTTTTCTGCTTGTGGAAGCCACGTCGCTTCCTATCTACGCAAGTCGTTTTGCGCTTCACTTAACCTTACCTAAGCTCTCTTTTTGTTTGTTACTCGCCATTCATCTAAAAAGCTAGGTATATAATCCTAATCTTTTTTAGATTGAATATTTTCCTGTACTATTTGTTCAGGGCTACTTACAGCATAAGCTACGGTATTCCCAGGAACCATGGGAGCATCGTAGCTTCTTGTCTATTCATTGTATGAATATTGCTGTAATAAAGATTGCCTATTTTCATTTAAGTATTTCTCAAATAAATCTGTATTGTTTGGCATATCATTTATTATTAATTGTTTTCGTCATAGTTTGCAGCTCTATCTGCTTGTGATTGTCTAGTACCAAAAGTTTCTCTAGCACCAGTTTGACCTAATGATAATTGGTCATAATAATTATTTATGTCTACCCCAGCTGATATATCTCCAGTTTGTGGTATTATGTTTGTAAACTCTGCTTCCCAGTAATTACCACCACCAGAATATCTAGTAGTAATAGTACCTTTGTTTTTACCACGCGGATTCTCATCGTTATAATCTGCTGATGTAGTAATACCTGTTATTCTACTTGGATCTACCTTTTTAAACCCAGCTTTTGTTAATAAACTAGACAAGTGTTCTCTACATTCCCTTATATGTTTTGCATCAGTACTGTTTGGATTGTAAGGATTGCCTTTACTGTCTTTAGACAACGGAAGCAAATCTTCTTCGCTTATAGCCTGTGTAGATATATTTAAATTACCAGCTCCTGTAGTCATATAACCTCTAGTACCTGTAACATAACTCCTAATCTTATTATTTTTAAGATACTGTTGTACTCTTTCTGTTGGTGAATTTTGAGTGTATGTTTTACCACCCATTGCCATTACCGTATTGCGAAGTAAAGTATAGTCTCCAACGTTAGACGTTACTAAAGTAGAACCAAAAACCGTGTTATCATTTCTAGATACATTCGGCATAGCTTGCTGAACAGCAGCAACCATATTTTCTCCCTGATAAGGTACAGTCAAATATGAAGCTACATTAGATATATTTTGATTTAACTATCTATCCGTAACATAACCGTTTTTATCTTTACCTTGATCTATTAAATAGCCTACATAATCTGTAAGACCTAAACCAGATTTATCACGTAAATCTCTATAATCCTTTTTAATCTATTCCATTTTAGCTCTGTCGTTATCTTTCTCAGCTCGCTAATATTCGTTTCCTAAACGCGTTAAAGCAGTAGCCTACTAAGGATTTTGCATAGCTAATGAACTAAACAGAGCTGAAGAAAACGCATCATACAATCGGTTACCTCTATTAGTAAGAGTTTCCGTCAAAGGTACAGTAGTATTAGAAGGTAAAGTTCTAGCATCTTCTCTAGACTCCTTGTACATAGCTAACCCAACTTGGTCAGTTAACGGTTCAGAATGTATATATTGTGATGCTGCTGCTGATAACGCACCCATAAAAGCTTGGTCTATCTGTTCTGCTGTAGCATTAGGATTAGCCTGTAATACTTGAGAAGCAATATCTCTATACCACATTTGCCCTTGAGGAGTATTAACTATATCCTAATACCTAGCTTGTAATGCTCGATTGATTTCATTACTTGTTACAGCCATCCAATTAGTATAAGGCATTCTGGTACCAGTTAAAGGATCTACTCCACCATAAAAAGTAGGTTTCAAATTTTTAACATAAGGATCTACAATGGATTGTAAAGTCTAAAATTGAATTGGAGCTAATTCACTAAATACACCTTGATTTAATGTACGATATCTATTAAAATCAACTGCATCCCAGTTAAGATTGTATTCGCCTCTAGCAGCCATTTTTCTAGCTTCTTCTTGATATGCTCTTGCGTTTTCAGCAGATTGCTATAACTATCCTAATTTGGCATAATCTACACTATTTATAGCGTTCTATAATCTACCTCTAAATGAAAAAGAACGAAGAGCGTCGGGATTTCCAGCGGCTTCCTCTACTAATCCTTTTAATGTAGGGTTCATAGCAATATTATAATAATCAGTTACATCCTACGCAATTGGTGAAGTAAACTATCTCCAAGTTTTGTTATAATCTGCTACTTGTTTAATGGCTTCGTCCACCTAATCATTATACTCCTTACCTAATCTATAAAGTGTATCAAAAGGTATAGGTGTATATTGTTCTATATACGGCGTTACTACCGCCTCATCATATCTATTTACTGGCATTATCTCATTCCTCTTTTTAAGTTAGTAATAGCTTCATCAGTAGAACCATATTCTAAAAATGGTCTCATAAACTCTAATAAAGCCTAATCTCTTCTATTCTAACGTATATCTCGTAACATTGACGGAATTATTGCAGCGTTTGCACTACGATATTTCCTACGTAAATTGCGTGCTTGAGCTCTATTCTGTGCATATTCTACATCAGCCGTATGTTGTGCTTGAGCGTTAAACTGTGAAGTATTGCTGGCAACTTGTGCATTTCTTGCACGGGTTTGGTTATTAATCGCTCTTTGATTATTGTATGCTTCATTTATTGCTCTATTTCTAGCAACAGCTGACTATATACCAAACGCTAAATTAACACCAGTTCTAGGAGCTAATTGAGTTTCATTATATCTAGCAATAGCATTAGTTCTATTTATTGCATCTAATTGTGGCTAGATGTTGTATTCTACAGGACTAAAATATGCTCTAGCGTATCTAGGATACACTGGCTCAGGATTCAAATCTCTAGCATTCTAGTGGTTGGCTATGAAGGAAGATAAGCCTGATATTAAGGGACTCATATCTCCAACAGCACCACGAAGATTAAAACTTCTAGACCTGCTCGGATTTCCACCTATACCACCTTCAGAATTAGTAATCGCTCTTGTAGCTCTAGGAACATCTGTACTAATAGGAGTAGCTAAGGATGATAAATCATTACTAACTTCTGGAGCAATTGTTCTAGAATTACGTTTGAAGTTAACCATACCGTTTTCAGGATTTATAAAAGCTTCTACATACGGGTGTAAGTTAGATTGAATTTGTGCTAATTGCTCTGGAGTAGTGTTTCTACCTAAATGCCTTAACCATGTTGCAGTACCTGGTAAATTATCTCTCCATATTTCTGGACTATCACCAGTATTGCCTACCGCTGTTAACCTTTTGTTTTTGTATAAATCTCTAATGGCTGCATTCAAATCAGTTAAATTATCGAAAGCACCTTGATAATTACCTACTGCTTCGCTTGGAGTAATCGTATCACCAGGTTTAACATCTGTAAATCCTAATTTAGCGTAATTATTCTAAAGATTATTGTAATCCTGCATATTTCCAGGAGTAATCATGCTTAAAGTAGAACGATACCAATCGCTGGGCATAATATCATTAGCCCAGCTTAAATCGTTAGCGGATTTTATATTTCTGGTACCAGTATCATATTTACCAATAGATTTCTTTATACCTTTCTTTTTCTTCATATCTTCTTGTATAGTAAGTAATTCATCATATGCTTTCTAATTATGCCTTTCATTTAGCATTTTACTATTCTAAGCATACATGTCATTACCATATTTCTATTTCTTCATCAATTTCCTACCTGCTTCTGCAAACGTTTTTTTAGTACCTGGTACTTTAAGTTTATCGCTTAATACTTGAGTACCTTCTGGCACAGATACTAAATTACTATCAGTAGGTTTACCTTCTTCAGGTATACCTATTATTTTACCATCGGGAGTACGAAGTAATTCACCATCATCTACGTATGCTAATGCGTTTGGTATAACTCCACCATTAGCAACCATCGTATAGCCGTTATAACCATTTTCTTGATAATAATCGTACGCAGCGGTAGTGTTATAATTTCTATAATCGTTAGTTTCACGAATACTTCTAGAACGATTTAAGAGTTCTTCTTCACTAGGACCTTTTCTACCACGAATGCCGGAACCTTTTGTAACCTCTCCAGTTATTGGGTCTACAGAACCTTTTCTACCAATAATACCTGGTATTACTCCAGTAAGTAAACCAGCACCAGCTCCTATTGCAGCCCCTATGGGACCACCAAGCATCAAACCTGTACTAGCTCCAGATAAAGCTCCCTGAAGACCTTGTAATGCAGTAGAACCAGCAGTAGAACCATTTTGTTTAACATCCTAAAAGTTCTATGCCATTGACATACCCTACTGACCTGCTGCAATAGCTAAGTTGGTAGCATCAGTAGCACCAAATTTATTTTTTGGTATATTTTTTAATCTCTTTCTCATACTAATGAATCTCTATAAGTTGTCTTAATAAATGGTATTTCAATTTGTTTTTCACCATTACAATCAAAAGTATAATCACATATTAAATATTTACCTCTCATTCTAGCTGCATAAGACATACTTTCGTTTTCTTGTTGTTCTTTATTATCTAGATGTTCTCTAGGTATGAAGAATCTATAAGTATCTTCACGATTATCTATAACGCTGTAATCTATCTAATCTGTTTGCTGAGTTTTAGTTTTAAATGTTATAGATTTTACCTGTTTTAAATCTGTAAAA
>CALVLC010000160.1 GCA_944336335.1 uncultured Bacilli bacterium
GGGTGGGTATAGATAATATAAGGAGGACATCTTTATGGCAAGCAACTACACAGAAAACTACCAACTGCCCCTCTGGGCAGCCGACGACGCGTTCCTGCGCACGGAATTCAATGACGCACACGAGAAGATTGATGGGGCTCTAACGGAAATCACGGCGGGGGTGCCGAAAATCGTCGCCGGGAGCTACGTCGGCACAGGCGGAGCAAGGGAGATCTCCCTCGGCTTTCAGCCGTCGGCAGTGCTGCTGTTTTCCTGTCAGGGAAGCACTTATTCCAGCGCGGACACCTACGGCGGTCTGATAGCGCCGGGCATGCCGCTGAAATGCAACGCACAGACCGAAACCGCTGCTGAAATAACCGAAACCGGTTTTAAGGTGTATGGCGCACAGTCAAACTGCTGTCTCACCAACGCCAAGAACGTCACATTCTATTACATCGCGTTCCGCTGGTAAATGCAGCGAGGAAGGCCCCCGGGGATCCCGGGGGCCTTCCTTTCGTTGGTAATGTCTTCTCTCCCTGCGATCGATCAGGCGTCAGCGTTGGCCTGGGTGATGCTGGTGGCAGAAGCAGTCGCGGGGATGGTGAAGGTCGCGAGGACCTGCTCGTCGGTGTAGGAACCGGCAGCGATGGTGGCATAGGTGGTGGTGCTGCCGTTAGTCAGCTTCACGCCGTCGCCGCTGATGGTCACAGCGCCGCTGGCAGTGATGGTGACGGTCACCTCATCGCCGGTCACAGCGTAGGTCAGGTCCTTCGCGGCGGCCAGAGTGCCGGTGAGGTTGGTGGCAGAACCAGTCAGGCTCACAGCACCAACTGTCAGACCAGCGGCACCGCCGGCGGCACCCACGGTCCCATTGTCCAGGCTCTCGATGTCGTTGTTGACCTCGACCACGATCAGCTTGGCCTTGCCGGCGCTGTCGCCCACGGTCCAGGCGTTCATGATGCGGGAACCGTCAGCCTGAACGCCAGCCAGCTCGAAGGAGCCGCCAGCCACGCCGGCCACAGCCTTGCTGTCCACATACATGATGACAGTGTCCTCGGTGATGGCGGTGTCGGTGATGGCAGTGCCGTCATACTTGACCGCCTGGAACAGGGTGTCGGTGAAGCCGGTGACCGCCACGGCAGTCAGGCCGCCGACAGCACCGCTGTCCTTGATGATGCCGTTGCCCAGATCGGTGTAGGTGATGATGTCGCCCTTCTTGATGGTCAGGTCGTTGTCCTCATCCTTCACGGTGACGGTAGCAGTGCCGTCCCAAATCTGGTAGGTGGCGTAATCGGTGTCGTTCTCCTTGATGCTGTAGGGCTCGGAGACCACGTAGCCGTAGTTGTCCACCTCGCCCTTGGCGGCGGGGATAGTGCCGGAAGCTTCCACAACGTAAGCGGCCACGGCGTACTTCACACCGTTGATGGTCCGGTAAAGGACCTCGGAAGAGTCACCATAGTCGGCAGCCCAGTCGTTGACATCGGCGCCGGTGACGGTCTTCCAAGTGGTCTTGCTCTGGGTGTCAGTGTTCTTGATGAACACCACAGCGTCGTCGGTGAAGTAGATGGCGCTGTCAGTGGTCTGAGCGGCCGCCGTGTTGGTCTTGGCCTTCACAGCGCCGTCATCGGCCACATAGGTGAAGCCCAGGTTGTTGGTGGCGCTGACCTTGGTCAGCTCGTAGTTGCCGTCCTTCACCTTGTAGGTGTACAGAGCGCCGGGAGCAACTTCGTTGGTATCAGAAACATTATCACCGCCGATCTTGGAGACGGTGGCGACCACGGTGTTGCCGGTGGAGTCCAGGAACTTGGCCTGCTGCAGGCCCATCTGGACGTCAGCCTTATCGGTGGCCAGGAGCAGAGTGTCCATGGTGGCGGAATCATCCACCTTGGTGGCGTTGTAGTAGTAGCCGCCGATGACAGCCAGGGTGAAGGTGGAGTTCAGCGCCACGGCGTCGCCGGCATTCCGGGCCAGCTTGTACCAGGTGCCGTTCACCAGGACCTCGCTGCCGCTGCGCACGCCGGAGATCACGCCGGTGATGGTGTCGACCTTGGAGATGACGTCCTTGCCCTCCACACTGTTGACAGCGGCCAGGATGGTGACGAAGTCGTCCTTGGCCAGGCCGGACTCGATGACGTCGTCCTTATAGGTGTAAGCGCCGCCGGCGGTGATGCCGTTGGTGCCCACGTAGGTGACCTTGGCCACGGTGACAGGCACGACCACGGCGTAGTCGTACTTGCCATCCTTATTGCTGTCCACCAGGGTCAGGGTGGAAGCAGGGTCAGCGTCAAGGGAGCTCAGAGTCTGAGTAGTGGGACGCTGAGCGACCTGATTGGCGGCAGAAGCGCCCAGCTCGTACACGGCAATGGCGCTGTCATTGCCATTCAGCTCGTACTCCGTGCCGGCCAGCTTGATCTTGGCATCGCCGGCGGTGGTGAGGTCCAGCTCACCCACGGTGGCGGTGACCTCGTTGCCCACGCTGTTCAGACCGTAAGCAGTCTTGTCGCCGTTGCTCTCGACCTTGTACAGCACCTCCACCTTCAGGGCAACAGAGTCGCTCAGGTCCTCGGTGGTATTGACGGTACGAGAGTAGCCGCCGCCAAGCACACCGGCAGAAGAGGCAGGGGCTTCGCCATCTGCGGGCACAGTGCCGTAGTTGATGGTGTAGTTGTACTCGCCATTGGCGCGGACATAACCGGCGTCAGTGACAAAGCCCTTCAGCTTCAGCAGGTCAAACACCGTGGCGGACAGAGTGTAGTCATAGGCGTTGGCAGGAGTGCTGCTGTCGCCGCGGATGACCACGCCGGACAGGGCGTCATAGCCCACGGTGCTGGAGGCGCCGATCGGGCTGCTGTAGGGCGCGGGGGTGGCCACATTCATGGCGTTGTAGAGCAGCTTGGCGGTCTGGTCGCGGGTGATGCCGGCGGTGGCAGACACGGACAGCTCATCGTACAGGCCGGCGTTCTGGGCCCAGCGGGTGACGTTCAGCTCGAACTGGCCGTTCTGGGCGAACTCGCTGTTCTTGTTGTAGCCCAGGGCGGACAGCAGGATGGCGCTGGCCTGAGCAGCAGTCAGGGTGGCGTCGGGGCTGAAGGTGGTGGCGCTGGTGCCGGCGATGACGCCCACGCTGTAGCAGTAGGCGATGTAGGCGGCGCCCCAGTGGTTGGCCACGTCGGTGAACGGGGTGTTG
>CALVLC010000161.1 GCA_944336335.1 uncultured Bacilli bacterium
CCTGTCTCAGACCGTGCAGGGAGAAACCATCTCCCTGGAGTGGGTGGTGGATAAAATGTTTACCGCCGTACCGGGACCGGTGAGCGTGACCCTGGTGGGCTATGGCAACGAGGAGGAAGTGATCAAGATCACATCCGACGGCATCCTGGTAAAAGCCGACGATGTAAACGGCACAGCCCCGCCGGAGAGCACCTGGGAGCAGCTGCTGGCCGAAATGCAGCAGTTTGCCACCGAAACCTACCAAAACGCCCAGGCCGCCGCCGCCAGCGAAGCAAACGCAAAGGCCAGCGAGGCCGCTGCCGCCGCCAGCGCCCAGGAAGCCCAGGCCAGCAAAACGGCTGCGGCCGCCAGCGCACAAGAAGCCAAAAACGCAGCCGCCACCGCCGCCCAGGATGCCGCTGAACAGGCCGCCACTGAGGCAGCAGTCAAGACCGAGGAGAAGATCACGCAGTATGCCGACGACCGCTATGCCCGGGCCCTGAAAGCCACCGACGGACCAGCGGAAGAGCTTACCATTTATCCCGACGAGGGCAGCAGCCTGCAGATTACGGTGCACGGGGACACTGTGCAGACCGGCAGCGGATACCCCAGCCCCAGCAATGTGAGGCCCATTACGGGGGTGGGGCAGAATATCATAAAAACGAGTGTTCCATCAGATTCCTGGAAAATGGCAAACGGCGTTTTTTACCGGGAAGGCACCCTCCCCGGATTTCAGCAAACTACCGGAAACCTGGTATCCAGTATCGGGAAAAATATAGGGTATTTTGCAGATTCAGGGGCTTTTGCAACCGCAGCACAGGCGTACCAATATGCCGTGGGGTACATGCGCAACTCAGAGCGACTTTTTGTGAAAGCGCCATATTCCAGTGTGGAAGATTTTCAGCAGTGGCTCACCGAAACGCCTCAGTGGGTAATCTACCAGGTTGCTGAAACCGCCGAGCCAATGGCCGTGTGGGCCGCCGTAGACGGCGACACCTACGCCGCCGTAGGGCTGCCGCTTAATGGCCCGCTGTACGATGGGGACAAGGTAGACACAGGGCCAGCTGTAAGTGAATGTAATGTAAAAGTTGTGTTTGATGGAAGCAGTGATGAAAACTGGTTTAAAAGCAGTTCGCTGGCAAACAGGTTTGTTTTGAAGCTATCTTCAGAAGTTACTGCAAGCATTGTCAAAGGCTATGGGTACTGCAATAAGTTTTGGTTTGTGAGTGATCCTCAGAACAGGGTTGGAGGATGCACGGTAGACGGCAACAAGAACTTTTTTGTAAACACAGAAATAGATACTGTTGAAGAGTGGAGAGCAGAGCTGGCAAAAAGCCCTCTTGTTATCTGGATCAGGACTTCTAACTATGTGGAGCAAAATGATATAAAAGTTTCAATTGAGACGCACAGCAAGGCAGATTTTGTTTTTGACGGTGGCGACGATAAAACATTTTCTGTAAACAACACATGGACGGAGCAAAGCGAAATGTTTATCGTCTACTACAAAACCCCGTTCGAACTAGCTGGTGATTTGCTAAATACTCAATGCGACAGCTTGCCCAAAGCGGAAAACCTGGATAAACCAGGAGCTACGGAGGGATGGTATGTGTACAGCTCTTCGGTGTATCTCAGTGTTGCGAAAAGCCGTTTGACTGAGCAAACAGTGGATGGGCTGAAAGCATGGCTGAGAGAAAATCCTGTGCACCTTGTAACGCCGTGGGATGAACCTGTAATTTACGCCCATCCGCGCCAACCCCTCATTGCCAACCCTGACACCGAGGGAAAGGTTGTAATCACCGGAGAAGGCCAAGTGTCTGCCGCTTACAACAAATCCATCACTCGGGCAATCGCCGAGCTGCAGGCCGCTGCCCTGGCCATGGGCGCCAATCTGAGCATCTGATACAAAGGAGGGACAAGCTATGTTTAATCTGAATGAATGGATCAAAGACGGACTGAAAAACGGCTACCGCGAGGGCATCTTTAGTCTGCCCTACATCACCACTATGACGGCCAACTACATCGTGGCGGGACTGTTGGTAGAGCAGGACGCCCAGGAGATCGCCGAAGCCTGCGCCGCCTGGGACAAAGAACAGGCCGAGGCCCAGCAGCCGGAAACACTGCCGGAAGACGGCGCAGAACCGCCGGAGGGCGAGGAGCCCCGGCCCGGCGACACCGAGCAGCCTGCCAGCACCGAGCCGGAAGAGCCCATCACAGAAACGGAGGAAACCCTATGAACAAACTCCTGGACGCACCCGAACACCAGCCCAATATCGACTACGCCGCCGCGGCCAAGGCAGTGGACGGGGTGATCCTGCGCTGCGGCGTCACCCACTGGGGCACTGCCAACGAGTGTGTGGCCGACGCCCTGTTTGAAAAGCACTACGCCGGCTTTGCGGCCCAGGGGGTGCCCATGGGCGCCTACTACTACTCTGCCGCCGACTGCGACGCCAAGGTGGATGAGGAGATCCAGAAATGCCGGCAGCTGCTGGCGGGCAAGACCTTCCAGCTGCCGGTTTACATCGACATCGAGAATCCCCAGCGGATGGAGCCTCTGAGCGCGGACAAGCTCACCGCCCAGGTGGAGCGCTGGTGCAGCGCCATGGAGGCCGCGGGCTATTTTGTGGGGGTGTATGCCAACACCGACTACTTCACCCGCAAGCTGCACCACGCCCGGCTGGGGGACAAATACACCATCTGGCTGGCGGATTACCGGGCCCAGCCCAACACCAGCCTGCGCCGGGACCTGCACCAGTACACCAGCACCGCCCAGGTGGCGGGCATCGCCGGCGGCGTGGATATGAGCAACCTGGTGCGGGCGGACCTTATGGAGGCCGTCACCGGCAGCGGGCGCAACGGCACCACCGGCCCCAGCGCTCCCAATCCTCCCGCCGACCATAACCTGTATACCGTGGTCTTCGGCCCCGCCACCGCCGGCGACCGGGACGCCGCCGTGGCCCTGGGCAATGGTTTGCAGCTGGAGCCCCAGGCCGAGGAGACCGGCAGCGCCGCCAACGGCCGGGCGCTGTACCGGGTATCTTTCAAGCCCATGACCGGCGGCGACATGGCGACGATCTCCATGCTGGGCGACCGGCTGGGCGTGTCCGTGGAGGTATCCGGCGGCCAGAGCACCCGCCGGTACACCGTACAGCCGGGCGACAGCTGGTACCGGATCGCTGCCCAGCTGCTGGGCAGCGAGAGCAAAGTGGGCGAGCTGCTGGCCGCCAACGGCGCTGATCTGGGCACCACCATCCACCCCGGGGATGTGCTGGTGCTGCCGGAGTAACGCCTATGTGGGATTTTGTGGCCGAACTGGCAAAAGTACTGCTGCCGCTGCTCACTGCCTTTGCGGGGTGGGCGGCGGCTAAACTGCGCACCAGCAGCAAGCGCGACCGGGCCGTGGAATCCGGCGTTAAAATGCTGCTGCGCGAACGCATCATTGACCGCGGCATGCACTATATCGAGCGTGGAGAAATCCCGCCCTTTGCCCTGGAAAATATCAAAGGCATGCATGCAGCTTACACTGATCTTGGAGACGGAGACCGCTCTATTAATGTAATCGTGGAGCGGTGCAAAGCGCTCAAGATAGTAAATGGGGGCTAATCCCCAGAAGGGGAACAACATGGACTTTTTCGGAATCGTCGGCGTGGCCGGCATTACTGTAATCTGCTACCTCGTGGGCATGGCTATCAAAGCCAGCCCCTGGAACAATAACCAGATCATTCCCGTGGCCTGCGGCCTGGTAGGCGGCGCTCTGGGCGCCGTGGCCCTGGCTATCGGTATGCCGGACTTCCCGGCCACCGACTACATTACCGCCGTGGCCGTGGGTGTAGCGTCTGGCCTGGCATCTACCGGCGTTAACCAGGCTGTTAAGCAGCTGGCCGCCGCAGATAAATAATAATTGTGCCCCCGCCACTTTTCCAATGGCGGGGGCTTTTTT
>CALVLC010000162.1 GCA_944336335.1 uncultured Bacilli bacterium
AAAAAGACAAAATCTTTTACGTAGAGAACTTGCATGGATAAGACGAGGAGCTCAAGCAAGAAGTACAAAACAGAAAGCACGCATTGAGCGTTTTGAAGAAGTTTCTGCTATAAAAGCACCTGAAATGCGAGGAAATGTTGAAATAAGTGTAGGTGCTTCAAGATTGGGCAGAAAAACAATAGAAATAAATAATGTTTCTATGTCTTATGATGGTAAAAAGTATATTGATGATTTTAGTTATATTATACTTCGTGATGATAGAGTTGGTATTATAGGGCATAATGGCTGTGGAAAATCTACACTTATGAATATAATAACAGGTAGACTTAAACCAGAAAGCGGTTTTGTTGAAATAGGTGACACTGTAAATATAGGTGTATTTGCTCAGGAAAATGGGGAAATGGACGAAAATATGCGTGTTATAGATTATATAAAAGAAGTAGCAGAATATGTTCCTACTGCTGATGGTAGAATAACAGCTTCTCAAATGCTTGAAAAATTCCTTTTTAAAGGTGATATACAATGGTCACCAATTTCAAAACTTTCAGGTGGAGAGAAAAGACGACTTTATCTTTTAAGAGTTCTTATGGCAGCTCCTAATATACTTTTTCTTGATGAACCTACAAATGACTTGGATATAGAAACTCTTACAATACTTGAAGAATATCTTGAAGATTTCCCTGGGGCTGTTGTTACTGTATCACATGATAGATATTTCCTTGATAAAATGGTAAACAGAATATTCTCTTTTGAGGGTAATGGAAAAATAAAGCAATATGAAGGAGGATATACTGATTATAAAATACAGCATGATAAAGAAGAAATTAATGTACCTGTTGAAAAGGTTGTAAAGCAAGAGAAAAAACAAGAAGTTGAAAAGCCTAAAAAGCTTATGAAAATGACATATAAAGACCAAAGGGAATTTGATACTATAAATGAAAGAATAGAAGGTATAGAACTTAAAATTGCTGAAATAGATGATAAAATTTCACAATGTGGTAGTGATTATGTAAAACTTCAAGAACTTACAGAACAAAAAGAAAATTTTGAAAAAGAACTTGAAGAAGCTATGGACAGATGGGTTTATCTTAATGAACTTAATGAAGAAATAGAAAGAAATAAAAAAGGCTTATAATTAAAATAAATAAAAGGGTACAATATGTACTCTTTTATTTTTGTTATAAGTGTATATACACTTATATAGTGTAGTATATTGACAAATTCTTTTTAAAGTGGCATATTATATACAGTGTATTTTTTATTATAAATCGAAGTTTTAATATTTAAAATATTAAAATTTCGTTTTTTTATTATATGAATAAGTGTTTTATAGGGGGAAATGTTTTGAGTATTATAGATGATATTAAAAGATTAAAAAAAGAAAAAAATGCAGTTATACTTGCCCATTATTATGTATGTGATGAAGTACAGGAAATAGCAGACTTTGTTGGTGACTCTTATTACTTAAGTAAAAAAGCAACAGAAGTACCAGAAAGTATGATTGTTTTTGCAGGTGTAAATTTTATGGGTGAAAGTGCAAAAATACTTAATCCTGAAAAAACCGTTGTTATGGTTGATGCAAATGCTGATTGTCCTATGGCTCATATGGTAACACCTGAAAAAATACAAGAAATAAGAAATAAATATGATGATATAGCTGTGTGCTGTTATATAAATTCAACTGTACAAATAAAAGCATATTCTGATGTTTGTGTTACAAGTTCTAATGCTCTTAATATAGTTAAATCTTTACCTAATAAAAATATATTCTTTATACCTGATGGAAATCTTGGAAGATACATATCAAAAGAAGTTACTGATAAAAACTTTATATTTAATGATGGATATTGTCCTGTACATGTAAAAATAACAAAAGATGATATACTTGCTAAAAAATCGCAATATCCAAATGCAAAAGTACTTATACACCCAGAATGTATTCCTGATGCTGTTGAATTGGCAGATTATGCAGGTTCAACATCAGGTATTATTGATTATGCAACAAAAAGTGATAATAAAGAATTTATAATTGCCACAGAAAAAGGTGTATTATATGAACTTAAAACAAAAAATCCTAATAAGAGTTTTTATACTGTAAATGATAATCAGATATGCCCTGATATGAAGTTTGTGACACTTGAAAAAATTAAAAATGTAATTGAAAACACAGAAAATGTTGTGGAGCTTTCAGATGAGCTTATGGTTGGTGCAAAAAATGCCCTTGAAGAAATGCTCCGTCTTGCTAAATAAAAAGGAAGTGTATATATATTTATGAAAAAAGCAGATGTTGTTATTGTAGGTACAGGGGTTGCAGGGCTTTTTTGTGCTCTTAATATACCAGAAGACAAAAATGTTTTTATGATTACTAAAGATAGTATTGAAAATAATGATTCATATCTTGCACAGGGTGGTATTTCTGCTCTTAAAAATAAAGATGATTATGAAAGTTATTTTGAAGATACTATGCATGCTGGTCATTATGAAAATGATAAAAAAGCCGTAGAAGTAATGATAAAATCATCGCAGGATATTATAAAAGAGCTTATAAGCTATGGTGTTGATTTTGATATGGAAGGGGATAGTTTTTCATATACAAGAGAGGGTGCCCACTCAGATTTTAGAATACTTCACCATAAAGATATTACAGGTAAAGAAATTACA
>CALVLC010000163.1 GCA_944336335.1 uncultured Bacilli bacterium
TTTTTATTAGAATCAGCTATTGATTCGTCCATATCGTCATCGTCCATAAAGTCAAACTCATCGTCATCTTCATCATCGTCATCATAATAGCCATCTTCATAGTAGCCATCTTCTATATCATCATACCATTCCTTAGCTTCTTCATAAGTACTGCATGTTCCCCACTCAATGTCTCCATCTAGCAATACTGCATATGTGTGTTCATTTGGGTCATCATCTTCATCAGGATTTTCAGGAATAGCTTCTACAACGGATAACTCATAACCATCGACATCTTTAGAATCAAGTGTTTTGATAATTTTATAGTCTCTGCCAAAATCACTGAATGTGTTCCCTACCTGCCAATCATCTTCTACATCTTCTTTCAGTGATTCTGCAAAATACTTATTATAAACTTTATCAAGGTCAACATCATTCAAATGATGAACAAGCATATCTAGAGTTTTTATGTCATACTCTGAATCTCCATATACTTCTTTAACATCTTCTTCATCTTTATGCTCATTATACCAATCTACAAAATCTTCCCAGCTGCCATCATAGAGCAAATTTTCAAATTGTGTCCCCTCAGCTACTTCTTTAAGGTCATCAATAATATAATCCTCAACGTACATTTCAAGGTTGTCAAGAATATCAGAAGCAGAGTCAAAGGTTATACTTTCTATATCACCTAAGTTGCCTCCCTGCCTATCATGAAGAGCATATTTACCAATATAATCTTCATCGTATTCATCACCTAGCTCTTTTTTCAAGTCAGCCTTAAATTCGTCATCAACTTTAACTAAATCAAACTCAATTAAATCAAGAAAGTCTGCAAAGAGGTCATTATAGTCTGTATTTTTATCTTCATTTAGAGATTCACTTACATCACCGCTGTCTTCTTTAGACCAAGTAATTGTTGAATCTATTATTGAAAAATCTCCATCTGCATATTCTTTGGCTGTAACCTCAACAATATAATCAGCCTCTTGTTTATTTTCTGCAAACTCAATGGCATCATCTCTATCGTCAAATACATCACCAATCTGTTCATCATCAGCATCAAATACAGAGTAGTAAACTGTATAATTATCACCTGTAACAGTTTTGTCTATGTAATCAATTAAAGAGCTATCTACTAACTTTATGTTTATTCCAACTACCTCTAAATAATCATCTAAGTTATATTCAGGGAAATCCACTAAATCATTTATGGTAGTCACTGTACCATCGTATGTAACATGTGACCATCCTGCACCTATTAAAGTATCCACACCAAGATTTATGCGCCTAAGTGTATAAGGTAAGTCAGGTATAGTGTTATTTATTAGTTCCTCTGCTAATTTGGATGAAGCTTCTCTATTTTCTGGCATTTCAAATAAGAAGCTCAATTTAATTTTATCTGCTTTTGCCTTAACTTCATAATCTAATCTATCTCCATAGCTATCGGAAGAGAACTCTAAGTTACGTAATATTAAATCAATATCACAATCAAATAGTGCTTCTACATGAAGTAGCCCACTGTATTTTTCAACCTCACTATATGTAACTTTATCTAATGATATGGAGTTCACCTTGTCGATATAACAGTCTGCTGATATACTATATCCTGCACCTGCTCCCTCTGTGATGGCTGATTTAATATGTACAGACTCATTTGTTTTTTCTTCTGTGTCAAAAATAAAATCGGCATTGGTATCATCAGCATTTTCATCTTGCTTGTATGCAAAGAAATCATCGTCTAACTCAACTTCTTTACCATCATAGGTAGCTAATGAAGGTCCTCTGCCATCAAGTCTAATAACTTCTTCTGCAACAGCATCATAGTCCAAAAGACCGTTCTGTTTTACTGTATTAGAGAACCACTCATCACCAAAATTATCTCTAAAATATTCAACAGGGTCACCAGCATTATCAACTAGGTAATCCACATACTCCTCTTTAAGTTCATCTATATCCATATCATCGGATAACTCACCATCATCTGTTATGTCTTCTTCTGAAACTATATCATTTTCGACAAGTTCATCAATAAGCCTATTCGCATATTTTGTATCATATGTTTCATATTCAATATCACTGACATAACTCTCCATATCTTCTTTAAGAGCATCTTCAAACCAATCTACATCTATATAGTCACTATCATTTAAAATATCTGATGCGAATTCTTTTGATAAAGATTCAATGCCAAGTTCATCAAGTAGTTCTATAATCTGTTCTTTAGCTAATCTGTCAGCCTCTTTGTCTGTGCAAACTAGGTATTCATCGCCATCAGGTGCTATGAAATTATCCATCTCTCCATACTGCACATACTTCAATGATTTCTTATCTACATTTAAGTAATCTGCTAAGGAGGTGGCTTTATTTTTAATCAAATCACTTACTGACACAAAATCTTCCTTAATAGTGTCAAGTGATTCATCTGCACCCTTTCTGAATACTTCTTCAACATCATCAACATATGATTCACCGTCTTCATCTTCTCTAAACAATACTTTATTGATAGATACTGCATTATCATCACTCTTAGCCATTTTTAGGGCATCATCAAAGGTGTAGAACTCATCAATAACATCTTCATTTTTATCATAAACAAGATATACTTCTTCAAAAACTTCTTTACTTTCTACCATAATTTATGTACTCCTACCTACTAAACTTTAATTATCTTTATTTATTTCTAATACATCCATTAAGAAGTCACTGTCAAACCACAATAAATCATTTAGTGTTTGCTTATCAATGCTATCTGGATATAGTTCCTGAATAATGTCACTAAGTTCATCTAACTTATTAGCCTCTTTAATTTTGTCAAATGTTTTTACTGCACCTGACCAAGGCTTAAACTCTTTGATATCTGTAACAATATCAGCATCTTCTGTGACAGTGGATTTAGTGTTCTCATTTACTATATCTGTGGAACAACTTTCAAATAAAGATTCATCTAGTGAGACTTTTTCACCACTATTAAATTTCTTCTCTTTATCACTCATATGCTTTAGCCTATCTTCTGGGGCAGAATCTGTGGCATCTAAGGCAATTTTTCTTCTTTCTTTGATTAACTCATTGGCATTTTTTCTGAGGCTCTTAATGTCATTTACAGCCCCCACAAACGACACTGGCATAACAGCATCAGCCTTGTCATTTCTATCATCAATTTTATATGTATCATAATCTATGCTTGGGAGTTTACCAAAATCTTCCACAGCTTCTGATAATCTTTTATTCACAATAAATTTCATATTAATACCTCAATAGTATATTAACCAACAGTTATTTTGCTATCATATTCACTGTTGCTTAGTCCATACACATCATCAACAGAGTATTCACCATTAGTCCTAACATCAGGTGTAAATGTTTTTACATATTCAGGTGGTATTACAACATCTTTTTCAAGATAAATATTTAATATAGAACCACCGCCATTCCAAGCATCAAATAAACCACATGTAGCATCTTTGCTTATTTTTATGGGTAGGTTTTTTTCATGCTGTTCTATTAATTCAGATAATGAAGCTTTACCCAAGAAAACTATTGCATTAAGACTGCTTGTTGTATTTTGAGCTTCTTCTAATACTGATTCTAGGAATTTAGAACCCTGTGTATCACCATCAAGAGCCTTACGTAATTGTTCAAGAGAATACCCCTGTGTTTTAGCTAACCAAACAAGAGAGGCGGGTTCACCTATAATGTTTTCATCTCCATCTTCACCATTGCCACTGTAGTCATTTGCATAAGAGGGATTTAGTGAAAAGTCATAGTTACCATCACCTGTATCAACTACTACTCTGCACTTATAAGTCATATCTAAGTAGTGGTCAAAATCAGGACTTATGGTGAATAGGTAGCCTATTTCTCCTGCATCATAATCAATGTCAATTCCTTTTTCTTCTAAGAATTTATCAAATTCAGACATTATATAATCAAAATCGTAGGAATCATCAGAATCATTAAATAGATTATAGAAACTATCTATGGGGCTATCTTCGTCTGTTAGTATCTCTGCAACAGTTTTGTCATCGAGTCTGTCTCTGTAGTCAGCATACACTGTGTATACCCCATCCTCATCAAACAGCTTTGACTTTTTCATAAACTCTTTAAATAAAGCTTCATAATCTACATCTTCATTGTCTTCATAAAGCTTCTTGCCTCTGCGTATGCTGTTTCTCTGCATACCCTCACCTACTCCTATAACTTTATTTAATATTTTTAACTTAGCTTCCTCTCTTTTTAGTTCTCTTTCAGTAGATGCTACAGCATCATCTATCTCTTCCTGACTATCAAAAGCACCGCCCTTCTTTATCTCTTTAGGTGCTTGTTCCTTAAGAAATTTTAATTCATCAATAAGTGCCTTTATATTTTTGGTAAGCTTATCTTTTAGATTTTCATCTTCCTGTCTTTCAATATCTAGCTCAGACATCTCCCCCTCAGATAAATCAGATAACTTTAATGGACTTTTATGATGTTTTCTCATCATCTTATCTTCAAAATCTTTCATAGCAGAAGTATAGTCATCATCTATATTATCTACCATTGCTTCCAATGGTTTTTGATTTATTTTTTTATCTGATGATGGTATATAAGGTTCTTTTTTGCTGAAGTCTTCTTCAAAGTCATCATCTTCAAATCCCTTATAACTATTAAACCATTCAGTAGCAGTGTCTAATGAATCAAAGGTAGCGTCTGGTTCTGTATTATCAGGTGTATATATGTCAGTATCACCAAATATAGTTACATACCTATCAGGCTTTAAATTGTCTACATATAGGGCATAATCTGTATAAAAACCATCATAATCAAGTACTGATTTTTTCTTTAGTAATGTGTACCTGCCGTCATCATCTGCAAGGGTAATCTCATCAACATCATCCCAGTCTGTAAAAAATGAGGTATGTGGATTTGAGTATTCTGTAATATCTATACTTGGGTCATCAGAATCAATGCCTTCAAGCATACCTTTGGTTAAATCATCAGTAGTGTCATTGCTTACATCATTAGTTAACTTCATTGGCTTGTACTCTTCATAAAACTTTGTATATAGTTTATTATAGCACTTTTTAATAAATTTGTCAAGATTTTCTCTCACTGCTGAACGTATTTCTTCTTCACTATTATTAATAAAGTTAACATCTGAAGATAACATTTCAGTAAGCGTATCTATTACCTTATCTTTACTTACTTTGAAATCTTCACCGTCACCAATTGAGAACTTTACTTCATCTTTATTTTCCATTTTAATACTCCTATTTGGAAGTTTCCCCAACATATGTTTTTTTATATCTTTTTTAGATGGCTGTGTATCTTTTTCTACACTTTCACCAACTGTGCCCACTGCACCAACAGAGCCGTCTGCAGACACATCACCCATGGATGATGTTCCCATAGCCATATTAAAAAAAGCATTATTGATAGCTGGGTCACCACCAAAAGACTGTGACCAACCTAAATACTTTTTATTGGCTGACTGCTTTTTACTTTTCTTTTTTATATCATCTAATGTGATGCCAAATTTTTTCTGCATTATATTCTCCTTTAATGTCATTCCTATAATTTAGCAAGAACATAGCTAACATTAACAAAACTTTAAAAAAATTTATGTAAATAAAAATAGTGAGGGTAACACTCCTCACTATTATATACAGTATTTAGATTGAAGTTCATACTAACTCTTTAACACCAGGAATAAGTAGTGCTACCACATCACCATATGCAACTATTTTACCGCTTGGTGTTCGTGTAGTGTTTGAAGATGCCTTGTAATATCCAACTATTTTACCAGGAGTTTTGCTCCAAGCAGTTTTATCCCCATTATTATCTATGATTACATAACCTAAAACGGTCCCAAACTTACTTCTTATAGCCTGTCTCAATCAAACACCCTTAATAATCATAGTCATCATCGAAGTTATCAGAACTATCATTAATCATTTCTTCTGTAGCTTCTTCCTCTGCTTCATGACGATATAATTCCAATAATTCATCATAGTGTTCTTCAGCTAACTTTTCAAAGTTATCTTTTATATATTTAAAGTAATCATTATCTGATAATTCTGCAAGTTTGTCATCTTTTGATAATATGTCAAAAGCTAGGGTGTCCTCTACATCTTCTTTAGGTACCTTATATGAGTAGCTGATATCATTGTCGTAGAGGTAATCTCTGCCTCTCCTACTATAATAAAATTCAACATGTAAATCATTATATTCCAATGTAAAATCATCTTCA
>CALVLC010000164.1 GCA_944336335.1 uncultured Bacilli bacterium
CCGGGATCGCAGAAAGCAGCCTCCACATCACATGGTGTGTAAACTGGAGAATGGCGTCGTTGCTGTTTTCCGGGCAGTTCATAAAAAGGTTAAAACTCTTTTTCAAGTCGAACAGTAGCGGCAGTTCCACAAGATTTGCTTCCGGGGCATTGTCCTGCCGGTATCCGAATGTTTTGCAGATGCTCTGATACCCTGCACTGTCCGAAAAAATGTCGGCGGGATACAGCACGGTTCCCAGCAGAATAAAAGACGGGAATTTCATTTCTTCTGGCGGAACCGTTCCATAGTTTTTCTCGTAATCCGCCATGAGCCTGCAGATCAGCGAAATATGCGAATCCAGTTCCACGGAATCCTTGAGATCGACCAACTGTTTGATCAACGGCGAGAACGCAATGCCACGGTTCTGGATTCCCTCATAAATCAGCATATACTTTCCAAAGAAAGCATCAAACTGTTTTTTCTCCGGGAATACGTGGTATGCCAGCGGCAATCCATAAAAGGTAAAGCTGTTATCGTCCTGCCGGATGATGTCGGATAGCTCCAGAACAGACTGCACATTTTTTTGATATTCGTTGGAATAGGTAGTATCTGACAGTGGCTGATCATAAATCAGCACATGGATCCCGCATTTTGCACCATTCCGAAGGATGTTCCGAAGGTCCGCCAGGCTTCTCTCGTCAAAGCCCTTGGGGAAATCATAAATTGTCAGCAATTCAGTCCGGAAGTCGCAATCCCCGCGGGCCTGCACGTAGTCAAAAATACTCGCGTATTCCGTACCGATTTTATCTTGCAGAATATTTTCTATCTTATTGTTGAGCTGCCGGATTTTGTCTGTAATTTCTTCCCTGCTCACATAGATTTTGTTTTCAAACAGATCCGGCAACTTTTTCTTTGCATCAAAAAACGGAGCAATACTGTTGCCGTGATTTTCCGGATCAAACACACTGTACACAAGTTTCGCAACGGGAACCGCGGAAAGATATCCAAACATAATGGAATGGGTAAAGTTCTGGACTGCCGTCGGGTTACTTCCGTCGCCAACAATCAGCCAAACCGGTGCATCTTCCACAGAGGTGCAGACCGGGAAGCGGATAGAACTGCCCACAACCAGGGATTTGCATTTTTCACGAAGTACATTTGCGACAATCGCGGACTGGACATACTGATCCACCGGATAATCGATGTACATCATATTGAAGATGTCGCTGAATGGTTGATTGGAAGAATTCACTTTGCCCCATTGTCCCTGATAGGAATCCATTATGGCGCGCAGACAATCCACAAATTCATCCGGCAAAATGTTGTCCAGATTATCCCAAATTTTCTCCGAGACATCTTCCAGCGTAATACGATATTTGTTTTCAAGCGCCTCCGTTTCGTCTTTTTGGCATTTTTCCAGTTTTGCCTTTTTGTCGGAATAGTCCTGCTCATAATCAGATATCTGTTCGTCCACGATTTGAGGAAGTTCTTCTTCGATTTCCTCCACAAAGGCGGTCACTGTATTGCGCAGAATAATCAAATCTTCGTAATCCTGTTTTCTTTTGCTGGAAAACAAATAGCTGAGTCCGTTGATAAGTCCCGGCAATATATCTTCCGAATATTTTTTACAGAGCACAGTAAACCGTTCCTGCAGTTTGTTTAGAGTTTCAAAATAGTCTGTCGCCGCTTTAAAATCATCGCCCGTTCTGCCTGATAAGACGACTTCCTTCTTTTTCTTTGCCTTCACATAATACTTGTCTGCCGCAGATAACTGGTCCTCCAGTTGTAAAATTCCATTCTGAATATTCCTGGCTTTCTGAATGGTCATTCGGGATTGCTGTCTGACTGCATCGCAGGATGATTGAAAGGTGTTTTTCAGAGCAGCCGACTCTCTTTTATATCTGTCAATCATGCTGCCCTTCTGGTGTTCATACGTTTCTCTTGTTGTTGCAATCAGCGTTTCGGCCTGATCCGCAAATGCATTGATGTCCGAGATCAATGCAATAATCTCTGCTTTCGAAATTGCTTTCATAGCTCACATTCCTCCGTCGAACATCAATGCAGCGCGGGATTACTTATCTTCCAGCTCGTATTTGCATACGCATTGAGATTTGCATTTCTCGTTCCTGAAATCCACCACCAGGGATGTTGTGACCTGCAGCGGATACGAGAAAATTTCTACCATCTCGCCACCAATCTGGGGGTTCGATGTGTTGCAGATCACAGTATACTGTTTCAAGTCGTTCACAAGGCGGGGAATATATCCCTCATTGGTCAAATTCAGCAAATCAATGATGATCTTGATTCCCACGGTTGTGATGAAGTTAATATCGACAGAAATCCCCGGCTCAAACTTCAATCCCTCGGTATTCTCCTGATTGGAATAGACGTGATGGTTTGCCTGGGCGCGTGCAGAAATGGTGCCTCCATCCCCCAAAGCGCACTCATAGCAAGGCATTCCGCGATTGGGTATATGATAAAAAATTTCTCCCGCGTACGCCCTTTCCCAAAATCCGATCGAGATAAAATATGCCGAGTAATAGATGCTAATGCGGTTGGCATAAACATCGGCCGCTCTGTTGTCCGCACATCCGACAAAAACGGTATCCCCTGCCACGCAGAAATTATCCAACGTGGTCTTGGGCAAATTCTGGACGATGCCTTCAAACTTTTCAATATGTACATTGGGATTTATATTTTTTAGCTTTCGCTCCAGGGCATTTATTTTAAGATCGCCCACGTCCTCAATACCACATTGATGTCTGCAGATGTTGTGATACTCCACAATGTCCGGGTCCGCGATCAGGAAATATCCCACACCGGCCCGTGCAAGTTCCATGGCCACCAGACTTCCCACAGAACCGCATCCGAGAATGACCGCTCTTTTCTTTGCCATAACATCAGTTTCAAGGATGCCCTTATTCCTGGAGAAGATGCTCTGATACATGCCATAGGATTCTGTCTTCAGTTCTTTCCCGTCGTAATAAAACACAATATGCCCATCGGATGCCACAGCTTCCAATCCCTTGTTTGTAAGGGGACTGTCCGGGCTTTTGACCTCACACAGAAATTCTCCGCGCTGTTCCAGTGCTTCGGGGAAAATATTGAAAATGTAAGTGTCCTTAAAATACCGCCCGTACAGCTTTCTGGGCGAACAATCCGCAAGTTGTTCTTCCGATATAAAGACGGTTTTTTCAATTTCATCGTTAAAAATGTTCAGCATAAGATCAGTCCTCATTTCTATTAAACCGGATCCATCTTAGCATACCGTGAACGATTCCCACAGCTTCTGCCGATTCTGAATTGTCCTTTTCCTCCGCAATCGCATGGGCATTCTGATGCGCGTTCAGCGCATTACGGTATAGCTTCTCAAAAAGGCCTTCCTCATAGAGATAGTTGTTGGCGTCATACTGAAACAGAATTTGCTTTTTTCTATCGTCATACGCAAAAAATGCCTTGGTAACGCCATCGACCGAATCCTGTACAAAAGCAATCAGTCCATCTTTTTGCAAGACCGACATTTCGATTTCCAATACATCGGACATAAAGGTAAGATCCGGAACAATACTGTCTATCATGCTATTGAGAAGTTTCTCATCGTATTCTTCAGGCCTGACTGCCGGCTCTTTGGTCAGTCGATCCTGCAAGCCGGGCATGATTTTTTGAAAAAACGAGCGCAGGCTCGCCGAGGGGTGCAATTCCCTTTTTCCCTGAGCAGGGGAAAGCCGCTGATTCATAATGCGCTCAAAATGCTCTGCCTTCTTCAGTCTCAGGTATTTTTCAGGAATCAGATCATTGCCCACCAAATACGAAATTTTTTCATAGCTGCAGGGAAACGCGACATGATACATGGTGAGCCTGAATTTCGGGTCAACATTTACCAGAGCAGAGATTGCCCCTTCCGCGCGCATCTTGGCATACTTGGAATTCGTGGTATTG
>CALVLC010000165.1 GCA_944336335.1 uncultured Bacilli bacterium
CTTGCCAACCGTCCTGATGCGGTTGAATGTTCGTATGTACGTTGTCTGTATCTCATATTTGGATGATTGCCCTCCAGCCTTGAATTTCAAATAAGATGTAATCATGCAAAATAGATTCCATTTCCTGTCTGGAAACTGAATGCATCAGCAGTTCCTCGAACAGGGTGAACATCCATACTGTATGCAGGTGGATGATAAAATCGGACACCGCCGTATTGATTTCGGGATGCTTCTGCTGCATGGACGAGAACCACTCCTTAACCAGTTCCGTAGAGCGGTCGGTGTAGTCCTCGCGGAAATGTTCCAATGAAGAGCCTTGTGCGCGGAACAGCAGAATTTCCATCAGCCCGCGATGTTTGTCAATTAGCGAAACATATTCATCAATGCAGGACTTCAGATACTTTTCCGACCGCATCATCATAATATCCTCACCCCGTATGCCGTGATGCTCCTGCAACATGGCTTCCAAAGCATTTAAAACCGGACGGACTACTTCACAGAACAGTTCGTCTTTGTTCGTGAAGTAGTTGTAGATGTTTCCGACACCGATTCCTGCTAGTCCGGCTATCTCGCGCATCGAGGTTTTAGCATACCCCTTCTGCCCGAATTGTTGTCTGGCAACAGCCAATACGCGACCCCGTATGTCTTCTTTCAGCACTTGCATTTATAATAAACAATATTCCTTATACCTTTGTAAAGGTAAGGAGCTTAGAGTTATCCGGCAATACCTATTTTTAGGGATTTCATAATTCATGTTCTGACAGGCTGGAAAACAAGCGTCCCGCCCTCCTCCAGGGTGGGGAGAGGGGCGGGCGGAATAATGGGGTAAATTTATTCTAAGAGTTTTGTCTTTAAGGCTGTTTCATGATTGCCTCAAAGTCCGTAAACGAAATGATTTTTGTACAGCCGATGCTGCAAAGCGACAGCAAATCGTTGTCACCGCTTACCAAATAGTTGGCTTGCGCGGCAAGGGCTGTATAGAGCAGGTAGTCATCCTTGGGGTCGCGGCAAAGCGGCGGACCTTGTTCGGGGCAAACGAGCAGAGCTACTTCGCAAAGCAGGTCGAGAAACTCTTCCGCTTGTCCGGCAGGGATGTACTTGCGGATGCGCGGACGGTTCAGCACGTCGGCCAGTTCGCGTAGCTGCGTTTCGCAAGTCACTACTTCTATCCGTCCGCTGTCCATGTGGCGGTACAATCCTGTCAACTGTTTCCCTATCAGAAACGAAATCCAGATGTTGGTGTCAATGACCACACGCATCGGCTCACTGTTGCCGCTTCTCATAATGCTCTTGTCTTACGGTTTCCACTTCGCGGGTGATGTCATCCAGACTCAGTTCGTCGGTGCGGACGGACTTCAACAGGCGGTCGAACCGGCTGACGAACAGCGACCGGCGCAGGCGGTCGAACACTTCCAGCTTGTCTTGTTCGGGCATGGCTTGCAACATGCCAAAGAATTGCTGTTTGCTGATGTTCAGTTGAATGGTATCCATACTGTTTCTCTTTTTATTAGTTTCCATCTGCAAAGGTAGCAAGAATCGGCAAGAAAGCAAGCCGTTCTCCCATTATCCTTTTCCCAGTCTGTCAAAAGATCGTTTTAGGCTTATACTTGTTCCATCGGATTATGAGAACGATAAATTAATATTCTGCGATAGTCCGTTTTGTTAATCTTGGCTGAATATCAGAAAGTTGTGAATTTTGTTATTACCTATGAAACTCATTAAACACCCCTAACTGAAACCGTTTGTTTACGCATTGTTTACGCAGAATTAGGGAGGCAAATGTTGCCATTAAGCTCTTGGATACATATCATCATAGCTTTTTAATGCATTAGAATAAAGTTCGTTATATTTGGTCTGAAAAGTACGATTCACTTGTAATGCACATCGACCGTCACGTAGAACCGCGAGATTTTCAGCATATCTTGCCAGGAAACCCGATAGTGAGCTTTCAGACGGAGGAAATCGCAGTCTAAACTAGCAGGCCAATCTTTACAATCGGCAGGTAAGGGACTGACGTGAGGACGGACATACGTCGTGTTTTCCTTTTCGTGGATGCCAATACTTTCGCATAAGAATCCCCAATAGCTATGGTAATTCCTATCTTCGCCAAAGCAAATGTTCCACAAATCCCGCTCATCGTCCCCATAACTGACCTCTTCCGTGTCTTCCAGATTCCAAACCTCTATATGTACCCGCAGTTGATCGGCACTTCTTTCTCCCCGTCGGAACTTTTCTTGTTCGCGCTCGCCCATCCGTTGGCTTAGGTTCTTCATCCGCTACCGAGCGTTTATCCAGAGTTGCTCCACTTTTTTCAGTCGGCGACTGTGCTTTCCTGAAAAAAGTTGACTTGGTTATTACTAATTAACCTCCAGTATCTCCACCGGCAGTTGTTCCAGCTCCTCGTAACCGCAGAGGTAGCCGTCTCTGAACTTCATGTGCGTTTCTGTACATATTCGTTTCATAATTCTAATCAATTATACATTTCCTGCAAATACTCGGCAAAAAGATGCAGTCCTATTTGCATCCGTCTGATAGCTTTCTCGCCGTGGTATTTGGCAGGTTCGGCCAGATACTCGAAAGCAAATATCATCTCTTGTAGGGCGGCATCCCAGTGGGCACACTGGTCTTTGAAGTCTGTATAGATACGGTTAAAATAGCTAGGTGGACATTGGGTACGTTCAGCGAAGTTTTTTAGCACGGGGAGTATCCGTTTTGCTATCAGGAGGTTCGTTTGGGCATAGTCTTCATCGTCTACAGCTATGTATTCCGCCTTGAGGAAGGGAAGGCAGAGGGCAAAATGATGCAAGCCGAACAAGACACGGGCACAGGTTTCCTGGTTTGCCTCTTTCTCTTCCTGCTGGTTGTCGAGAATGTAATGCAAGGCAAATACGGCTTCCTCGTACGTGGGTTTTAGTTGGTTGGGGATTTGTGCATGACGCATGAACCCTTCCAACAACGAAAGGCAAACACCTGCGGCATAGTCGGCAAAATACCAGACGCACTTGCGCTCGTCCCAATCTGAACCAGAAAATGTTTGCGATGAGTAGATTGTATCCATATTCTTTACAATTTTTCGACAAAAAAAGGAGGACCTTATGCCAAACAGAAGCATAAGAGCAATTTTTTTAGCCGTACAACATGCAGAATATTGCCATCCAGTACGCCGTTTTTTCTGAGTGCTTGGTAATTAATGTCTGACCTTCTGATCACTTGCTGGATTTTCTGTCTAAACCCGTTGGCGGAATTAATTTAGTGCGTATTTAATTCTGCCAACGGGTATCTGTTTATTTCCGAAGATATCCATTATGTTTTGTACTAAATCATTGTTCATAACTACTCTGTTTATATCACAGTTAAACTGTTAGTTGAAATTATAGAAAACTATCAAACACTTCCTTTCGGTCTTTGTCAGATATACCACGATAGCAGTCACTGCGAAACCAAATCAATGGTTTCTCTTTTTGTTTTCTATAGTTTTCAGGTATAATTTCCTGTATCTCATTATTGTTTGCTGATGCGAGTTCTATAAAGGAGTAACAACTTATGGCAGTTTTAATCGCCTCGACAATAGGCTTATTCATGTTTACAATGTCTGTATCGCCAATCTCTTTAAGCATCTCATTGTTTTGTTGAATGGCAAAGTTCGATGTTATGATAAGTTGCATCTTTGCTGTTTCTGCCTGTTTTGTTATGCGCACCCCCTCAAATTCAAATGGCATAGAAAAGATTGAACACACAAATTTACCTTTGAGAATGGCAGCAAGGGCTATCAGTGGAGCATATATGCTTCCTGTCTGTCCACCTAAAGTTGCGCAAATTAAAGTAGTATCGGTCATCTGAGAGATGACATTTTCCACAAGACCTGT
>CALVLC010000166.1 GCA_944336335.1 uncultured Bacilli bacterium
ATCAATATTCCCTAAAGAATTTGAAAGAGTATTAGTTGAATGTTACACAAAGAACGATGATGCTTTCCAAAGATTACTTGGAAACGATCAATTCCAAAAGGCTGTAATGGATATTATGGCAAAAGAATTATATAAGACATTAGTGTCAGATAACAAATAAAAACCGGAGGTAAACAACATGTCGCTAGAATCGGTTGAAAAAGCAATAGCTAGCCTTGATGCTGGTCCATTTCAAAATTTATCAAGGGCATTTCTTAATAAAAAACTTATAGATTATTCATGTCAAGCTAATGGTTCTATGATAGGTTCTGTTAAAACAACCAAATCACATCCAGATTGTTTGTTTATTAATAAACATAATAACAGATTCATAATGGTGGAATGCACTACACAAAAAACATCCCTTGGAAATAAACTAAAATCTGATATAAGCGATTGTGTGGATGAATCACAAACCAAAATCCCTGTTCAAAACATTGAAAAAATTATATTTTGTTATTCAAACGGGAAAATTCCAAATGATGATATATTTGGGCAAAAGGAATATTTGCTGTCGCTAGGTGTTAAGCTAGAATTGGTAAGCGTTAATGATATGGCGCTTGATATAGAAGATAAATATCCAGAGCTAGCAATGGAATATTTAAAAATTAACTTATATAAATCTTTAAATGTTTTATCGGTAAATGAGTTTATTAATGACTCAAACAACGGACTGTCACCTTCTCTTGATAAGGTATTTTCATCAAGAGATAGAGAAATAGAGGATCTAAAACATGCTTTTTTAGATAATGATATTATTGTGCTTTATGGTAAATCTGGCGTAGGAAAATCCAAACTTGCGATTGAATTATTGAAAAGTATTGAAGCAGATGAAAATAAGATAAAG
This sequence comes from uncultured Bacilli bacterium, assembly GCA_944336335.1. GTDB lineage: Bacteria > Bacillota_I > Bacilli_A > RFN20 > CAG-826 > Onthovivens. The sequence continues at coordinate 887 of CALVLC010000166.1, forward strand.
TGCATAAAAGCAAGAGGTTTTTTTGATTATACAGATATTCTAAGAACTACCAGTTTTACAGAATACTATTTAATTGATGATGCTGATAAATTCTCTGATGTTAAGACTATTATAAGTTGTTTGAAAAATAAAAAAATAGTGTTTACTATAAGGGATTATGAATTATCAAATTTTTTATTAAGACTTGATAATTTAGAAGTTTCCTTCTTTAACTATGAGCTGGATTTATTTTCAGAAGAAGCAGTAAATAAGGTGATAAAAGATAATATTGGATCTTGTAGCGAAGCATTTTTAGTTAAACTCAATGAACTAGTACAAGGAAATATTAGATTAGCTTTCATGATTGCTGAAACATGTAAAAGGAATAACAGTATCTCTTCCTTATATGATCCTAGAGATATTTTTGGAAAGTATTACGAGAACAGAATAAATAAATTACTATCTATAGAAAAAACATATTTGATATTAAGATGTATAGCACTTATTACTTTTGTTAAACAAGTTGATTTAAGTGAATTAGATTTATACAGTGATTTGTTGAGCTTTCTAAACATAGAAAGAAATGATTTTAAAGAAACTATAAGATATTTAGAAAAAGAAGAAATTATTTCTATTTTTGAAAATGAAATAGTTGAAATGAATGATCAATGTTTGTCTAATTACTTAGAATATTATGTTTATTTTCATAAAAAAACTGTTAGATTAAGTGATGTTTTTATCAATTTATTCCCAAAATACAAAAGAAACATTATTTCAATGCTAAATCAAACCTTGAATGTTTTTTTTAACAATAAGGATTTATCTTTTATTAAGGATGAATTAAAAGAGGCGTGGGAATCATTTAAAGATAATAAAAGCGTATTAAAAGAATTGGCAAGTGGTTTTTCTTCATTAAATCCTGAAGGAAGTTTGAAACTATTAAACGATACCATCAAAGAGAATAAAGTTGACGAAGAATGGGTAATAAATTCTTTTAATTCTATTTTGGGTATTGAAACAAAGTTAGCTGTAAAATTATTTAAAATTTATATATTGAATGGCTTACTATCGATTCAAAAAGCCGAATCAATTCTTATAGATAACTATTTATTTGATGAGCATGATTATCTTAGAAATTATATGATTCAAGATACAATAGTTTCTGAATTATCAAAAGATTTCCCAATTTTTATAAATAGTTTATCTAATTATTGCTTAAAGCTACTACAATTTGAATATGAACAAAATAGCATGCGTGGTAACAAAGCAGTTTTTGCAAGAATGAATATAGGAAATGGCGATGAAAACTTGTATTTGTTAAGAAAAAAATGCATTGTATTTTTGATTCGAAATAATAGCATTACAAAAGTTCTTAAAACTTATTTCACATATTGTCCACAAGAAAACAATATAGAATTGTTTAAGAAAGATATTGTTTCATTTAATAATGAAATTGAAAACATAAAACAAGACGAGAAAGTAGAGACATGCATTTATTTTTATAGTAGACACATTTTCGATTATTATAAATTAAAATGGGACTACTTATATTTAAGAAATAAAAATATAATTGATTTTTTTGAACCGATTTTTAAAGAGCCTGTTGATAGAAGCATACCATATGAAGAAAGAAAAACTAAATATGAAAAAAGATTAATTAAGGATATTAGTTCAGATGCTAAATTAACCATTAAGAGAGTAAGTGAATTAGTTTTATTTGATTGCACATTTAGTAGTGTTTCTGATCAAATTAAAAACTATTTTGAGCTGTGTATAGCTTACATATACGAGGCATATTTTGATGAATTAATTCAAATCCTTATTAAATCTAAATGGCTTGCAGGTAATGTGAATACTGTATGCGGCATTGTCGATAGATATAAAAAGATAAGTAGTGTAGAAAACTCTTACAGGATAATTAAAGATATTATTCCTGATGCTTGCAAACCTAAAGCTTTTGAATGGCTTTTTATAACCATTAATGACAGTGATATCAATGAAGGTACTGTTCGACTATTTGATGATTATGTCGGTAACATTAATAAATATCCTTTTACCTATTTTGTTCCACAACATTGGATTAAAATATGTCAGAACATTTCAAAACTTCTTTATTTGTGTAAGAAAGCTTTAGAATTTGAAAAAAACGGATATGGACCTTATGCGTTATATCTCATTTTTGAACGAGATAATAGGGATAGTTTATTCGATGACTTATTTGAAGAGGATAGCGGCTTTATAGAAGAGCTATATTTAAAATCTTTGAATAATCGAGATGATTATTTTGATGAAAAAGGATTCTACCTTCTTAAAATAGTAAAAAATAATATTAATTTTTTGTCTGTTTTTATAGATGAATTCTTGTGTTCTCATCATAATTCATATTCAAAAAAGAGAATTGAAGCCCTATGGAATAGTGATGACTATATTACATATGGTGATTTGCTATTTTCTAAATTGATAAACGTAGATAAGAAATATATGATTCAATTTTATGCTACAACAATTATGGGTGCTTTTGACCATGAAGGTAAAAGAAGAATTTCTGAAAATCAACTTAATTGGTTCGGTCATTCATTAAGTATACATATAAATAATCAAGAGAATATAGTTAATTTATTTGAATGTGTTAGAGATTTTGATTATGAATCAAAAGTTAGATGTCTTGAATTATTGTTTAAGTATAGCAATGATTTTGAAACTTTCAAAAAGATTAATTTGAACCCAACAATAATTTCTTTTTCTGGAAGTGAAGTTCCTTATATTAGGAGCCGTATATCGTTTTATGAGAAAATAAAGGAAATTGTACCATCAGAACCATGTTTTATAGATCATTTATTTTATATAGATGAGATACTACAAAGTTTAAAAAAATCTATTAGTCAAACTTTAATAAATGAAAAGAAGCGCTCTAATAGATTATATTGGTAAGGTTTAAATTCTACGATGGTGATATGTTTATGAAAAGAACAATAATTTTTTTAATAAGTTTAATAATTATCTCAACAGTAGTAGCTTGTGGCAAATCAAATAATTCATCATTACAACCAACTACTGATGAGCCTAGTACAACAATTACTACTCCATCAGATGATCAAACAACTAAGGAAGATGAAACTGCAAATATGAAATTAACATTAAAAATAGATGGTATAGAAGTAGATGTAATATGGGCTGATAATGATTCGGTAAAAGCTTTGAAGAATCTTGCTAAAGATGAACTAACTATAAATATGAGTAAGTATGGTGGATTTGAGCAGGTAGGTTCAATTGGTTCTACATTACCATCAGCTGATACTAGAATTACTACTAATCCAGGAGATATAGTTTTATACTCATCAAATCAAATAGTATTATTCTATGATTCTAATACATGGTCTTATACGAAATTAGGACACATCAATTTATCTAAAAGTGAATTAACTGATTTACTTGGTGATGAAGATGTTGTTATTACACTAAGTTTAGAATAAAGAACGAAAGGAGGTCTTAAAATGAAAAATCATTATGTTTCACAATTCATTATTAGGCGTTTTTCTAACGCAATAAATGTTTTTGATGTCCATACTGGTAGAATAGATGAAAGCAAAAGACCTCACAAAGTTTTTTATAAAGATGACATTTATGATGAAGAGATTGAGAAGTTAGTAAATTTTAATATTGAAAGTCGAGTTTCAAACATTCTTAACAATAAGATATTGGTTGATGGAGATGTCGTTCTTACAAGAACAGAGTTAGAAACTTTGAAACGATATATGTTAATCTGCAGTGTTAGAACACAATCCGAAGATCAATTTTGCAGCATTTTAAAGAGCTTTGAACATAACGCTGAACATTATATTAATTTGTATCGAGAGTATTCTTTTTTGAAAAAGACAAAGGATTTAAATCTCTCTAATGGTGAACTGTATTTAAGAACTTTAAAAGTTTTCGCTAAAACCAACAATATAAGAGATATAGCATTAAACCCATTAGCTACGAGAGAAATGTTAGCTTGGGCTATGCCATTTCTAGAATCGTATATTGCATTCTGGGATACTCCAAAAGATAAGGAATATATTTTAACTGATTGTGGAATGTGCAGTGAATATGAAGGATTCCATATGATTACTGGTGGCATTGATATTTCTAAAATGTCTTATATTTTGAAGCAAATAAAAAGTGGCAAGTATCAATATGGTGGATTGATGGCTAGCTGTAGCGTAATGTTTGAAAACTATAACATATATAATTTAAGTTCAACAAGATGTATGGTTGCAATTAATCCATTCTTTAGACTATATCATAGTGCTCAAGTAGCAATCTTAGATAAAAATAATAATGGGGAACGCTTTACATTAGACAAGCCTGATATATGGCCTGCAATTATTCAAAATAAAGAATTATTTGATGTACCTGCAAATAAGTATTCACATAGTTTAGAGCCATTATCACCATACGCTCCAGACGATGAGTTTATATATAAACCTAAAGTCTTAACTGAAGAAGATTTGGTATATATAAATACTTTAATGCTATTTCAAACTAAAGATATTATTGGATTTAATGATGCAACTAAGATAATTGATTCGATTTATTATTTCGTATGGTATAGTGCTAATTTCAATTCAGTAAAGTATAGTCGACAGCCATTAAATGAAGTTATGAATAATTTAGTTGATAATGTTGTCAATTCACCTTTTAGAGATTTATGTAATTATTGCGATTCTAAAGGTGGAGTTAATAAAACTGAATTCATATTCTTGTTTGAAAAGTTATTGAGTTACATTTATAAAGATTTTAATGAGAATCCTTATATTTGCGAATATTATCTGAATACACCTGAAGAAACAGCAAATTGTAAGACTCTTGATTTCTTAGGTGAGGGTAAAAAGAAGCTTGATACATTTAAACAAATTCTAGAAAGAATCAAGGAGGAGCGAAAGAATGCAAAATAAATTATTTAATGAATCACTTACAACGAGATTCAATACTCTCGAAAGAAATATAAAATCAAAGAGTAATTCTTTCTATGATTCCTATCTTGATCTATTAGAAGCTACAATTAAGTATTTCTTAGATGAGAACAATATAACATATGATGATTCTAGAACATGTGGTTATCTTGTTAAAGAAGAGTCAATTAAAAACTTCTTGATGAATGTACTTAAGTTAGATGATTATACATATAACAAACTTCCTGACTACATTAAGAAATGTAATGACCATAAGCATAAGAAAGAAAAAACATTAGGAATCGATAGCGTCATCAACTATTTGAAAGTTTATTACGATTTGATTAACTATTATATTGTCTTTATAAAAGGCATAAAGATTGAATATGATGCAGAGTACTTTACATCAATATTTGGTGAAACTGAAAGATTAAATAATGCATATAGAGAAGAAGTTCTAAGATTAAAAGATGAACTTAAGGAATCTTACGATAACAATAAATTATCTGAACAAGACTTAGAACAATATAAATCATTATTATCTATCAAAGATATTGAACTTTTAAATCTTGATGAACAAAACCAAAAGCTACAAGCTCAAATCAGTATTTTAAAAGATATTAAGTTAAATTCTATGGAAGAAAAACTAAATAAGACTATTGATATGCTTAATAATATGCAGGATTATTTAGTAGAAAATAGAATTATTGCTAGAAGAACATCAAAATTAATTGATGGCAGAGATATAACTGATGAAGAACTAGCAGCTGAAAGATTAAAGTTGGAGGCGATTAAAAATGGAAAATAAGCCTCAAAATGTATTTGAAAAACTTGATAAACAAGGAGAACAAATCGAAGATATATCTCAAAGACTTGAGGGTATTAGTATAAATGATTTATATGCTTTAGCCAAAAGAACATGGGATTATGGTGATTTTCAAACTGCTCAAAAATACTACAATCATATTAGCTTATTAAAACCTTTAGACTGGGAAGCTCCATTATATGCTTCATTATGTAATTTTAAAGGTTATCATGATATGTTTTTCTGGACTAAAGTTCCTGAACAAACTGAAAAAATCATTATTTCAACAATTAGATATATTAATAGTTTAGAATTAGATAGTGATAAAAAAGAATCTGAAATGTCCAAGTGTATTGAAATAATAGAAGATAATATGCTTAAGACAAAAGATCATTATATTAAATATAAAAAGGAATATGATGATACTGATTCTGATTATATTTATGTTCTTGAAGAGTACTTTTTAAATGTCTACAACGAGATAAAAAATGTAGAGTTAAAAGCAATTAAAGTTTTTAACATATCACTTGTTGAAAATTGTTTAAGCTTGATTGAATCAACAAAGAAGATTTCTTCAAAGATATCCAAAGATGTATATGAAGAATTGATAGGAGCTTCATCTAAAAGTTTTTCTATTGATTTTGATAAAATAGTTGAAGAAAACAAAGCGGCTGCTAAGCCTAAAAATGACTTATCACTTGAAGAGATAAAAGAGATTAAGTTAAAAGGAAAGATGTATTTTGAATATAATGATAAAGTTATTTCAAAAAGAATTAATAAATCTAATTTGATTTTTGGAACACTTATAGCAATGGTCTCAACAGCAGGGGTGGTAGTTTCAATACTTGGCAAATGGTACTGGTTATTTCCTTTTATATTCCCATTAATATTTGGGGTATTATTGGTTGTAAAAGCATTTGTACAAAAAGATAAGATTAAGTGTTCGTCACTTTTAAATGCTCATAGAGAAAAGAATAGATTAACTTCTGATGGAAATGTTGTATCAGAAAAAAGATTTAGCATTATGGGAATATTTGCATTTCTTATGAATCAATTAACTATATGGGTTGGAATAATGATAGCAATATTTGCTTTATCTGCAAATGATGGCAACGTATATGCATTACCATTATTAATAGTTGTTATTGCTGACTGTATATTATCTTATGTGGGTTATATAAAAACAAGTAATGAATACCATTCAAGATTAAATGGAAAGTATTCTTATTACTATAACGGAAAATATTATAAATTTGATAGATAAACATATTTCATAATTGTGTTACAAGAACAGGGCTGAATTCGTGGAAATTCGGCTCTTTTTTTGATATAATATAAGCGTGTCAGAAGAATACTCTGGAGCATTGGTACAAACATACCTTCGCAAAGGAGGTATTGCATATGACACAAGTAGATGAAAGACTAGCTAAGGTTGGTCAAAATCTTAAAAAATTTATTTCTGAATCTAAGTATAAAACACAAGTTTCTTTCGCTTTGGATGGTATGGGTCAAGACCCTTCAGTAATCCGTAGATGGATTAAATATGGTGTTAATAGTTTATCTACTATTATGTATATTGCTGAGGTTTTAGAAATAGATTTTATGGAGCTTCTTAAATAGGAGGCTCCTTTTTTACGCCTAAATTTGGGCTTTAAGCCTTGATATATATATTATATTAAATAAAGGCGTTTTAAGCGTAATTATAGTGCAAATGGTGTCCTATGACGGGCTCCAATTTCAGCATAAAATTTAGTTGTAAAAGTTAATAATTTTGTGAACTTGAGTAGTGAAAAGAGGTAGTGCAAATAGCGTCCTATCGAGAAGAATTTATTACTTAATAAACTATAAGTGAAATTGGAGGAAAAGAGCAATGATGGAAACTAAAAACTATTATGAAGTAATCGCTAAATGTGGACACGTAGGTAAGAAACATTATGTACCTGTGAAATTTGCAGTAATCGCAGAAGATGGTAAAGAAGCAGCTAAAATGGTTAGAGATTTTCCAAGAGTAAAACATGACCATAAGGATGCGATATTAAATGTTAGTAAGATTGATTATGAGAGATTTCAAGAGATAGTTGAAATGAATCGTAATGATCCATATTTAAAATGTCATTCAAGACAAGAACAAAAGTTAATCGATAATCTTGAAGAAAGATTAGAAGATGATTTGCATAATCAAAAAGTAAGATATGATAAGCAAGCTAGACTTGATAGAATTGCTTACAAAATTAAGAAAACTAAAATATTAGAAAAGTTCTCTTGGGAGGATTCAGATTATGTTTATGCGTATTAATTCAATTAGATATAACAATTCCGTAGTTGATGGTCCTGGCATTAGAACTGTTTTCTTTATGCAAGGCTGTGACCTTCATTGTAAAGGATGCCAAAATAGATCAACATGGGATATTGAAAAAGGTAAAAAAGTAGATATTGATGAATTGGTAAATGAATTAAATAAGAAAGTATTTAATAAGAAAATCACAATATCTGGTGGTGAACCTTTAATGCAAAAAGAGGCACTAATAGAATTTGTTACTAAGTTAAATGATTTAGGATTTGATATTGCTTTATATACAGGTCATCAAAAAGAAGATGTTCCAAGTATTTTATTAGATAAAGTTAAATATCTTAAGACTGGTAATTTTATTCAAGAATTAAAGACTACTGTTAAACCTTTTGTGGGATCAGAAAATCAAGTATTCGAGGAGGTCAAATAAGGATGAAACAATTAAATAATGATAATGCTGCAAATAGAACTAGTTATGTAGGATATGTATATAATGTTGGTGAAAAAGCTTATAAAAATAAAGTATTAGATTCGTTGCCAATTGAATGGGCAGAGCTTCATAGAAGTGGAGCAATTCATATCCATGATTTAGATGCATATGATTTAACTTATAACTGCTTGACTTTTGATATTATTAATAAGTTTCCATATGCTGAATTTGAAGGATTTAGTGAACAAGGAAAGATAATCCACCTTTTTGAATTCATCAAAGATCTATTTACTAAACTAGGTAATGAACAATCTGGTGGTATGGCATTTGCTAATTTCGATAATGAAATCGATGAAATTTTGAAAAAATTAAATATTGACTATCTAAAATATAAAGATTTAATTAGTGATTCAATTGCTGAATTAATATTATGGTGCAACGGGAATCATTCAAGAATGGGCCAAACATCATATTATGTCACTTTAAATATTGGCCTTGCTAGAACTGAATGTGCTAGATTTATTGCTCACGAAGTAATAGATAGATTCCTAAAATTAGGTGATATGGTATTTAAGCCAAATATCGTGTTTAAAGTTGTAGATGGAATTAATAATAAACCTAATGATCCTAATTATGATCTATTAAAATTAGCTTTATCTTGTACAGCTAAAAAGATGATACCTACATATCTTCTTTGTGATTGTAAAGGTGATAAAGATACTGATCCAAATAAATTATCTATTATGGGATGTAGAACTAGAGTAGTATCTGATTTATATGGTGAAGCAGGAGCAATGGGTAGAGGAAATATTACTAATATTTCTATTAACTTACCTAGACTAGCACTTGAAATTGATAAGAATCATAAAGAATTAGATAAAGAAGCTAAGTTTGATTTATTACAAGCTAAATGGGATGAAGTAGCCAGAGTAGTTAAAGATATTCTTTTAGATAGATATCATAAAGTATGTAAAAGAACAGCTGATGATTTTCCTACAAATAGTAGTTATCACTTATGGTGTAAAGACTTCAAAGGTGATTTAGAAGAAGTATTCAAACATGGAACATTATCTCTTGGATTCATAGGTTTAAGTGAAGCTATAGAAGTTATAACAGGTGCTAAATATTATTCTGATATGGATAATTACATTATGACTTTAGGCTTTGTTAAGCATATGAGAGATTATTGTGATTTCTTAAAAAATGAATATAAACTTAATTTCTCATTACTTGCAACTTCAGGTGAATTAATTAGTGGTAGATTCATTGATTTCGATAAAGATTTGTATAAGCCTGATGTAGATATTTTCTCTAAAGGTTATTATACAAATTCATTCCATATTGATGTTGATTCTAGACTTCCTGGATATAAGAAGATTCAACTTGAAGGATTATTCCATGAAATTTGTAATGGTGGATGTATTACATATATTGAACTAGGCGAAGCTCCACTAGAAAATGAAGAATCTCTAGAGGAATATATCAATATTGCAGTTGAAGCTGGAGTTCATTATCTAGGATTTAATTTTCCTAAAGATGTATGTAATGATTGTGGAACAACAGGCGTATTTGATTATTGTCCTAAATGTAAATCACATAACATTACAAGAATCAGAAGAGTATCTGGATATCTTGAAATTCTAGATGGATTTACTAAAGGAAAGAAAGCTGAAGAAAAGAATAGGAAGAAAAACTAAGATGATATATTACATTTCAGATACACATTTTAACGATCAAGCCATTTTTGATAAATGTAAGAGACCATTTAATTCATTAGATGAAATGGAATCAACAGTTATCAGTAAATGGAATAATAAAGTAAATGATGAAGATGTTGTTTATGTGCTTGGCGATGTAGCTAAAGATGATGACGTTTCAGCAATTAAAATTTTTGAAAAGTTAAAAGGTCATAAACACTTTATTGTTGGTAATCATGATCATTTAATCTTAGAAGAGATTAGAAAATCAAATATATTTGAATCAGTTAAATTCATCGATTTAATTATGGATAATAATAGAAAAGTTTGTATTTGTCATTATCCACTAATGGATTGGATGGAGTTTAATAGAGAAGGAATCTTAGTTTATGGACATATTCATAATAAGACACCTAAGAATGGATACGCATATAAAATGATGAAAGATTATTATGCTAATCTACCTGCATATAATTGTGGAGTAGATGTATGTGAATTTGAACCAAGAACACTAGATGAACTTATTCATCTAAAGGAGGTAAATAAGGATGAACCATATATCAATTGAGGGTATGGATGGAGTTGGTAAATCAACTACATGTAAATTATTAGCTGAAAGATTAGGATATATATTTGTAGAAAAGCCATTACACTATCTTCTTGATGATAGTGATGATGAAATAAAGCAATATCAAAAAGTAGCTAAAAGAGTAAATGCTAATCCTAATCGAAATTTCACAGCGTGGTATTATGGATTAAATAATATCTATCTTTATGAAAAATTCAAAGAACAGAATATAGTTACTGATAGACATATTGTTTCTAATTATTGTTGGAGTGGTACTGATTATAATAAAGATATTTATAATTTGATTTTAAAGAAAATAGGGAAACCTAAATTAACAGTAATCTTATATGCTACACCAGAATCAATACTTGCTCGCTTGAAGAAAAGAGATATTAACGATTCTGATATTGCTAAAGTATCTAAAAGTGAAAAAGCATACGAGAGAATGATATATTTTTGTGAAACTAAAAAACTTGAATATATTGTTATAGATACTTCAAATAAGACTCCAGAAGAAACTGTAGAGTTAATAATGAAGAGAATCGAGGAATTGAAATAGGATGAATGTAGATAATTTAAGACTTGCAAAAGATATGAAATATGAAGCTTTGTATTGGGCTTTAGGTTTTGAAGAGTTAGAAAAGAATACTTTTTCAAAAAAATATAATAACTTAATAGTAAAAATTAATTCAGAGCTTGGATTAGTTGATTTTAATGACAAATTATCTATTGTAAATGGTGATAGTTTTAAATTAGATACACATAAATCATTCGTTATCCTAGAGTGCATTGATAAATTATTATCTATGGGTTATTCAATATCTGAAATCATCTTAGATTTAGACAATGAATATGATATTTACTGTAAAGATTTATGCATTAAATGCTTTGAATGGAATCATGAAGAAAATGATAACGTAGAATTTAAAGTAGATGCTTTTAAATCTATTACTTATTCATCAAGATTAATTAGTGGTGTTATTGAAAGAAGGACACTTATTAAAACTTTTGAAGGAAAAACATATAATCTTGGAATATTTGAAAATGAGACAAGAAAAGATAAATATATCTTAGATAATTCTAATTCAATTGACTCAAAAGAATTTATTATTAAATCAGGAGTAGTAACTAAGTATCTAGGTAGTAGCGAGGTTGTTAATGTTCCTGATGGAGCAAGAGAGTTATCTCCATGCTTGTTTTGGGATAATCAAATTATAAAAGAAGTAAGACTTCCTGATTCACTTATTAGTATAAGTGGAGATACATTTTATAACTGTTCTAATTTAGAAAAAGTAAATATTCCAGCTAATTGCAAGTTTATGGGTAATAACCCTTTTGCAGGATGTCCTAAAATCAAAGTTACGAATGAATCATCATATTTTAATTTAGTGGATGGTGTTTTATATAACAAAGATTTTACTAGACTTATTTATTATCCTATTTCAAGTACTAATGAAAAATATGTCATCGATTCTAGATGTAAGATATTAGGAAAACATTCATTTTATCTTTGTAATAATTTAAAAGAAGTAGGAATTCCTAGATTAGTGATAAAACTAGAAAACAATCCATTTTCTGGATGTAATCAAATTACATTAAATAATAAGTCACCATATTATCATGTGGAGGACTCAGTTATTTATGATAGGGATTATTCATCAGTAATTGGATGTTTAAATTCTATTGATACTGATTGCTTAGTTTTAAAAGATGTTAAAAGAATATGTAGAAACTCTTTTTGGAATTGTAAAGGTATTAGAAAAATCGTATTTCCTAAAACATTAGGAGATATTGGCTATAATCCATTTGTTAGCTGTTCTAATATTGAGTTTGAATCGAATAGCGATAAATATATAGTTTATAACAATGCATTATTTACAGCTGATAAATCAAAGTTAGTGTGCTATCCTGCAAAATATGCTATTGGTGAAGTTTATCTTCCTGATGAAACTATAACGCTTGAACGTGGAGCTTTTTCTGGATGCGATAAATTAACTAGTATCCACTTACATAATGTTTCTATTATTTCTAAAACCTGTTTTACAAATTGTAATGCATTAGTTAGTGTTTACTGTTCTGATTTAGTTACATATATTGGTGAATGGGCATTTGCACACTGTACTAATTTAAAAGAGGTATCAGTATATAAAGATTGCTTTATTGATAATAATGCGACATTGAATAGTCCTGTTAAGATTATCAGAAGAGAAGACTTATCTAATTATGTTATCGAATCCGATAACTTATTCACGTTAAAATCGATGACAAAATCATACAAAGGAAAAATTAAATCAATCTTAATTGATCCTCCATATAATTCCCATATTGATTATATTGGTTATCACGATGCATTTGATGGTTCTTACAATAATTTCATGCTATCTAGGATAGAATTAGCACATGAATTATTATCTAATGATGGATTCTTAGTAATAAATATTGATGAAGGTGAAGTAGAGAATTTAGCAAAATTATGTAAAGACCTATTTTATAAAGTCAAAGTCTGCAAATGGGAAAAACTTCATCCATTTTTTGATAAGAATAGAAATGTTAATCCAAATAAGAAGGTTGTCAAATACGAATACATTATTATTTGTTTCAAGTCTAAAGAATCTAAGTTAAATAATTTAAATCAACCTTACTTAGAGGGAGATGTTTTAAAAGAGAAAGAAGCTAAGGTTCCTAATATATTTAAATGCTTTGGAACTAATTCATCTGCAAAAGATGAAATCGCAGCTATATTTGGAGATAGAACTTATTTTCAAACACCTAAGCCTCTAAAGTTATTAAAAGAACTTATAAGGGCAACAACCAATAAAGATTCTATTGTTTTAGATTTCTTTGCAGGATCAGGTACTACAGGACATGCAGTAATAGATTTAAATAAAGAAGATGGTGGAAATAGAAAATATATTCTAATTTCTAATAGTGAATCAAATATCTGCAGAGATGTAACTTTAAAAAGAATTAAGATGTTCGATTCTAATGTTAAATTCATATACTAGATTAAGAGGATTCATTCCTCTTTTTCTAGTAGTGCATTCTAAGTTCTATTCTAAATGTTTAATTAGAAGTAGAGTTAAGATGAAAGAAGGGATAAAGATTTATGAGATACTTATTTTTTGACATTGAATGTTGTAATGGAAGAAATATATGTGAGTTTGGTTATGTTATTACTGATGACAAATTTAATATATTAGAGAAGAAAGACTTTACAATAAATCCAGAAAATAAATTTAATCTTACAGGAAGACCTGATGGTAGAGATTTATATCTTTATTATCCTGAGTCAACATATTTTAGAAGTAATAAATTTCCTTATTTCTATGAAGATATTAAAAAGTTAATAGAGTATCCAGATCAACTTATAGTTGGGCATGCTATTTCTAATGATGCAGGATTTCTAAGAATTGCTTGTAGAAGATACAAATTAGATCCAATTAATTTTAAATTTGCTGATAGCCAAAGGATGTTTTCTGAGTTTTCCAATATCAGAAAGAGTATATCTTTGGAAAACGCAGGTGAATCATTAAGTGTTGAGAAACCAAAGTATCTTCATAAGAGTGATGATGATTCGGAATTAACAATGAATCTTGTTAAAGGAATGTGTAAGCAATTAGACTGTTCTCTAGAAGAGTTAATTGAGTTATGTGATTCATGTTCTGGTAAAAGCGAGAATAATCAAATTACTTATGATGATTTTGAAATAAGACAACAAAAAAGATATGAAGCTGCAAAAAGTGGAGTCAATAATACTGTTAGAGGTCGTAATTATAGAATGTTCCTACAATTTCTAGATGGAGTAAAGCCTCAAGGAGATATTGTTGAATCAGATTTGAATGGCAAATCACTTTGCGTAAGTTTAAATTATGAAATTGGTCATTTCAAAGAGATGCTATCGTTGGTTCAATTATTAACAAATCATAATGCTACATATAAGATGAGAGCATCTGATAATGATATATTTGTAACTTGCGATGCAAAGGATGATGAAGGTAACATTAGACACTGTTCTAGATTAAAGCATGTTAATGATGCAATAGCAGAAGGCAAGGATATCAAAATTATTTCATTTGATGAATTGCTTAAAATATTAAATGTAACAGAGGAAGAACTAAGTACAATGCCATTTCCTGACGCAAGTAGTTTTTATAAGAAACCAAAGCCAAAACAAAGGCAAAAGAAAAAAGAACCTAAGTTTGAAAAAGAAGAATTCAAAGGTCCTACATTGGGAGACTTATTTCCTGATTTATTTGAAAAAATAAGAAATGAATTTGATGAAGAAAAATAACTGTCACATCTGTCACGCTAGTCACGTGTCACTAAGTGTATATACCTAAAAATATAGGTTTAGAGGGTGCACCTTCATCTATAGAGGGTGCATTGTATTAACAATACTTACCTTTCACATCTTATAACTAATATTATGATACAAAGCAAGGGTGTCAAATATCCGATATAAGTGCTCAATCCTGGGCACTTTTTTCTTTATTTATCGTTTTGCCACTAGGAATTCCGGGTGTCAGTCGGCCGTATTCCGGGAAGATACCAACACAGGATAATCAAATGCTGGTCCATTTCCGATGACCGACTTCAAAAACCGCGACACCCCTGCAAAAATCCCAAGTTTGTCTCGGCTCAATCCCGCATCAGTCTCAATGTAGTCTCACTTTTGGAGAGAATACTTGATTCAAAAGTCCACGTCTAACAAAAGTCATTTCCAGCCCACGCGGAGATGGCTTTTTGGAGGCAGGATTGTAGAGATGGGATTTTTAATTAACGGCTTCTTTTCATAACCCTAAGCAGATGCCTCGGTTACGCTGTTACGCTATAATAATAGTAGTACGAATATGAAAGCAGTTTTAAAATATCTGACTATTACTTTTGCCTTAACTTATGCTTGTTGGTGGGGCGTAGCTGCACTTGTAGCATATACTGATTTTGTATACGGCGACATATTACCGACATTTATATACATTATAGGCAACTTCGGCCCGGCTATTGCCGCATTATTTTGCATTGACGGCAGACCCTACCTAACATCATTGAAAAAATTTTTATTCTCCTACAAAAAACGCGGAATATGGTTTTTCCTTTTATTCGTCGCCCTCGTTACGCTCACCGTAGGACTTTCTTCAATGGAATGGAATCCGCAAATGACGGGGTTGAATTTTTTCATCTCGTTGCTCGGTTCCACCGTTGTTTACGGAGGTGAGGAAGAACTTGGCTGGCGAGGAATTTTACAGCCCACCTTATCTAAGAAAATGACATTCCCGCTTGCCGCGCTTGCGTGTGGCGTGATATGGGCGTTATGGCATTTACCGCTTTGGTTTATAGAAGGTCACCCTAATCAGTCAATGCCATTTTGGGTACAAGCTACACTTGGCATATTCCTCTGTTTCTGGCTTGGCATAATTTATAAGCGGTCTGAATGCCTGCCGCTGTGTATGCTCTTTCACGGTTTTGTCAATGTGATGTTGTCGTCATTCGTGTTAAAACTGAACTTGATATTGATTGTCGGGATTCTACTGACGACAGCCGTTGCAATTGCACTTTGGCT
>CALVLC010000167.1 GCA_944336335.1 uncultured Bacilli bacterium
ACTGCTTAAGGAAGTGAATCATGACCGCCTTGATTTGACTCCAGTCTTTCACTTGATCGGCCGTCACAAAGCCGTCCTCACTTGGCAAGTAGCCCTTTTGGCCCGAGGTCGGCAGGGTTTGCAATTGGGTGGAATACTTAATGACAAAATCACTGGTCGTAAAGCTCGTCCCGTGCGGTTCAAAGGTAACCGGCCCCGTTAAGTGGAAGGTAAAGCTAGTGGCGGAAGTTTGTGGTAAGTTGGTGACTAAGTACCCATTTCCTAACCCTTGATCGGAGTAGTTCGCCACCCGGACAAAGTAGTTTAAGTGCTCATCGCCCCAAATATCAGAATTCCCGAGTTGGACCGTCTTTTGGTCTTGGTTCCCCTGGGCGGTGTTTGGAATAAAGGCGGTCGGGGGCGTTAGGATGGTAAAGTTCCCCTGCCCAATCTGGTACAACTTGCCATCACGGCCACTATCGGTAATCCCCTGGGTGAATTGCTTGACGGCCGCATCCGGATGGGCGACTAATTTGTTAGCGTCGCGCATCCCGGTCTTGGTAAACATGTAGGCTTGGTAGCCGTACGTCCCCGGAATCGCATCCGGGTCAATCGCAATCGGGAAAGTATTAGAAACCCCACCACTCCG
Source organism: uncultured Bacilli bacterium (assembly GCA_944336335.1). GTDB lineage: Bacteria > Bacillota_I > Bacilli_A > RFN20 > CAG-826 > Onthovivens. Next base: position 629 of record CALVLC010000167.1, read on the forward strand.
GGCATTATAGGCAAAGCCAGTGCCGGAGTAATCAATTTTGACGACTTGCCGGCCACCAACGACATACTTGGTAACTTGTGGGGTCCCGATTACCCCGTGGGCATCCGCGTTTTTGTTTTCAAAGTTGCTCCAGTCGCCTAGGAAGCTAAAGCCGTTGGGCAGCACAAAGTAGAAAATTGGCTCGTAAATATTGGCCGTTTCAATGGTCCCGTTGGCCTGATTAACCGATAAATAGCCATATCCGTCGCCGTACGGTTTAAGCCCGTTCACCGTATCCCGGAAATAGCGATTACCTGATTGCCAACCAAAGCTATTTAAATCGGACTTGACTGCATCCGCGCCAATTACGGTTTGATCATTAGCCGCAATATAGGTCACCAACTTCCCGGCCGAATCCGTCAATAACGGGGAATAAATCGAAAATTTCGTGGTTAACTTGGTATCCGCCGGCAGGGGATCTTGGTGATTTAAGGCCGCACTCAAGGTCCCATACAAGCGGAACGCATCTAACCCGGGCTTTTGCTTGTCACCGAGATTGTTCACAATGTACGGCATGGTCGTCGTCGCCCCGGGCGCCCATTGATCCGGAATCAGCTCCACTTTGGCAATGAATTTCCCAGTCGGTACCGTCACATCCGCGCCGGCGGCCGCCGTCCCTTCTAAGACCGTCCCATCCGTCAGCGTGATGAGGTAGGTATACTGCGTGGTGTTGGGCCGGTCCACGTTGTTCAATTGCGGCAAGCCGACTCCCGTAACCGCCAGCCCCATCGGGACTTCGGCCAGCAAGTGCAAGTTGTTGTTAAATTGGTTGACCGTGTCATTACGGAAGCCAAAGTAATTCACAATTTTCGTCGCTTGGGTCTGGACGAATTGCTTTTTGTCGTTGTTCCCCAAGATGCTCAGCCCCAGCTCACCTTTATCCGGATCAGCCGTGCCTAAGATCTGCACCGACCACGGTTTATCAAAGGTTTTGGTCAACGTCTGATAACCCGTCGTGGTTAAGATTTGTTCGGTCACCTCAATCGGTGAAGTGGCAGTCAAAGTTTCCGTTTGATCCAGCTGGGGCACGGCAAAATGCCCCACAATCCGGTATGGCGAGGTGGTTCTGCCATCATTATAGTTTTGCGAACCCGATCCCTTGGGCACGGTGATAATAATATCTTGGCCCGGCCCAGCTTGGGTGATCGTGGTCTGGTCGCCATCCCGCAACATCGTTTCTTGCATGGTCAAATCGTGGTTTAAGACGAAGCCCTGCGGAACGGGGATCCGGATTTGGGCCCCGTAGTTTCGCGTCACATTAATTTGCGCACTCCCCGACCCAGTATCACTTTCCCCTAAGACCTGATTTAACCGTAATTCAAACGTATAATCCGTGTCCGGCAATAATTTGGCAATACTATTAGGATTTGGTCGAGCTTGGGTAAAGGTTGGATTGTCAAACCCCGTCCGGAGTTTTTCCGTGTAGTGTAAGCTTGGTCCAGCGACGGGGGCAATCCCGTCCGTGGGGTTGGCATAGGTCCACTCAATCGTCCGCGGGGTATCACCATCTGCGATGTTCAAAGGAAAGTTATTGTCGCCGTAGTAATAGCCGTTCCCCCGCTTAGCAAGCGTCAGCCGGTACCCATTTTTATCAATTAAATAGCTGCTGTTGAAGGTCAATTGGTAGACCCGGTAAGTAATTCCATCCCGTTTTTCGGTCGAAATCTGGGTCGTCCCGTCTTGGATGGCTTTGAATTGGCTATCATCAATGTTGGTAAAGTGTTCATACGGGACCATAATCGTGTAAACATCCCCCGCACTGACCGCACCAGATAAGATGACCGACAACCCTGAGTTAGTTTGATCGTTCCCAATCGTATTCTTGCTGATCTGCAACGAAGCCCCAAAGTTAGGGTTCATTGCCACTAAACCATCCGCGCTGACCCGACCGGCTACCGGATAAATTGCGGCCACGGCCCTAACCACCCGCTTTTTACTCGTGGTAGTAGTTTCGGCATGCGACGCTTGAGATGAGGACGCAGCCGAGGCACTGGTCACGAGGAAAGAAGTCGCCAAACTGGCCGTAGAATCAACGGACGAAACGGTGGCCGCTAGTGTACTCGTCAGTATGGTAGCCGAATTACCACTCGTCGGGCGCGTGGGCTGGGTGGCCGCGGCACTCACCGCCGGTGCCACACTGGTCGTTGACGCCTGACTAACTGCCGCACTGGCATTCGTAGCCACTGCCGGAGTAGTCGCCGCACTGATCACTAAATCCGGCACCGTTGATTGAACCTGCAAAGTATGCGTAGAGCCACTGTCGGCAGACGATAATTCATTAGCCGTCGTATGTGTTTCACTCACAGTAGTGGCTTCATGAGCTGAATTTCCCCCACTAAAGAAAAAGGCCGTTCCTAATAAGACCGACGCCACCCCAATTGAAAGCTTTTTCAAGCCATAATCTGGTTTTTGGTTAGTTAAGAATTTTTCTTTTTCGTAAAAATTATTTTTCCCAATCATTTTTCATTACGGTGCAGTTTCTCCTAGCAGGAAAAGGGACCACACACTCTCTCCTCTCTATGACTATTTTTGTCATTAATTAACGTTAAAAATATAAATTTATCCCCATAATTTGCTATTAAACCCATTTACCAATAGCTGGATAAATAAATCATCTTAATTATAACCTGTTTTTGATCAAGCGACCATTTTTTTACTCTTAATTTGGTTCTAAATTTCAAGAATAAGTTAGCCACTAAGCTGAAATAAATAGCACTGACCAATTAATTATTGGTT
>CALVLC010000168.1 GCA_944336335.1 uncultured Bacilli bacterium
GCTCTACCTTGACGGCGCGTACGAGACGAGCCTGGGCATCGTGCTCGGCGCGCTGGCCATGACCGATGTGACCTACTCCATTCCGGCCGTCTACCTGCACCTCGTTGCCGTGATGGACCTCATGGCCCTCCGCAGGCCCGCGGAGGCGCAGGAGCACCTGCTCGCAGCATGGGATATCGCCCGGCCCGACGACCTCATCGAGCCCTTCGGCGAGCATCATGGTCTGCTCGGCGGCATGCTCGAGGCGGTCATCAAGCCCGGGTGGCCGGATGACTTCAAGCGCATCATCGACATAACCTACCGCTTCTCCGCCGGCTGGCGTCGCGTCCACAACCCGGCGACCGGCGAGGACGTGGCGGACAACCTCACCACCACCGAGTTCGCCGCCTCTATGCTCGCCGCGCGCGGCTGGACCAACCAGGAGATCGCCGAGCACCTGGGCGTCTCGGCCAACACGGTGAAGAGCTACATCTCATCGTCGCTGAGCAAGCTGGGCATCGCGCGTCGGAAGGACCTCGAGCGGTTCATGCTGGCGTAGGCAGGCGCGGCCTCGCCGAGCGTGCCATCGGTGACAATTCGAGCTTGCGGCCCGTCCGTCCTTCTCGCCAGGAGGTTCTCCGCGAAATTCCGACAGTTTGAGGCCCGTGTTAACGTACCAAACTGCCGGTTTTTCGCGGAGAACGGGGTGGGCACTGTGGACTAGGGAGACGCGCAGTCGAGAAGGACGCGCCACCTCGGAGTCCTGAACGGTACCTGATTTGCCCCTGCCAACGGGTGATGTGCATTCCTGGCGTCGTCTCTACAGTTGATGGTGTGCGCGATGCGCCCTCCCCTGGCGCGGGACGGCCTCGCCGCGCTCCCCCCGAGCCTCGAGACGTAAGGAGGAAGCACGACATGAGAAGAAGGTTGTTTGGACTGGCGTGCGCCCTGGCGCTGTTCGTTGGGCTGATGCCCGTGCCCGCGCTCGCCCTGGAAGGGGTCTACGTGGCCCTGGGCGACAGCATCGCCGACGGGTATGGCCTCGCCGAGGACGAGCAGGCGTTCCCGGAGCTCGTCGCCGCCGAGCGCGGGTACGAGCTCAAGACGGTCACCTCATCCGAGGGCCTGACGTCCGCCGATCTGCTCGCGCAGCTAAGCGACGCGAGCGTGGCTGCCCAGGTGGCGTCCGCCGACGTCATCACCATCACGGTCGGCGGCAACGACCTCATGGGCGCGCTGTATGACTACCTCGCGGCGCAGACGCTCGGCACCATGACCGCCGAGCAGATCGAGGCGATGCTGACCGGCGGCAGCGGGGCGCTCGACCTTGGCAATCCTGCGGTCTCCCTGGTCATGGGCAAGCTTGCGGACTTCCCCGCCTCCGAGCAGGCGACCGAGGCGATAGCGACGCTGGGGACCAACCTCGCGGACATCGTTTCCGGCATCAAGGGAGCTAACCCTGACGTGACCATCGTCGTCACCAACCAGTACAACCCCTACGGCCATCTCGACGATGTCGTGGTCGCCGCCGTCGTCTCCGCCTTCGACCAGGGCGTTCAGACGCTCAATGCCGCGCTGCAGAATCTTGCGACGCCTGCCGGCGTGCCCGTCGCCGACGTATATGCCCTCTTCGACGCCTCCGCGGCGGCACCCTGCAACGCATGGGTCGAGGGCACGATGGCCAACCTCGACTTTCATCCCAACGCTCTTGGCCACGGGCTGATCGCTCAGGCGGTCGAGGCGCAGCTACCTGCCGCTGAGCCGGACCCCGAGCCGACCCCGGACCCCGAGCCCGGTCCCAACTGGACCGAGGTCGCCCTTGAGGTCGCCGGCGCCGAGCCGGGCGCGACCGTGACGGTGGACATGGACGGAACGACCGAGGTCCCCGCCGCCGCGCTCGCTGCCCTTGCCGGCCGCGACGTGACGGTCAGGCTCGAGGTGAGCGCTGGCGTTGCTTGGGAGATCGACGGTGCCGACGTCCCGAAGGACGTCGAGCTCTCCGGCATCGACCTCGGAATCGAGCTCAACACCACCGGCATTCCGTCCAATCTGGTCGGCCTCGTCTCCGGCGCTCTCGGCTCCGTGCAGGTGACGCTGGCCCACGACGGCCCCTTCGGCTTTGAAGCCACGCTCGTCGTGTCCCTTGGTGATGTCCCCGCCGGCGTCTGCGCCAACGCTTACAGCTACGACGAGGCATCCCAGTCGCTGCGCTACGAGGGCACGGCCGTCGTGACCCCTGAGGGCGAGGCGCGTCTCACGGTCGACCATGCCTCCCATTGGCTCGTCTCCCTCGATGTGCGCTCGCATGCCCTTTCCTTTGCAGACGCCGAAGAGGGCCGGTGGTACTCCGAGGCCGTCCGGTGGGCGTGGCTGGGCGGCGCGATGCGCGGCTACGGCGACGGCACCGTCTTCGGCGTGGGCGACGACCTCACGCGCGCCCAGATGGCCGGCGTGCTCCACAACCTGGCGGGCCAGCCCGAGGCCGGGGCCGGCGGGCTGCCGGGAGACTGCGACGCGTCCGGGTGGTACGCCGAGTGCGTGGCGTGGGCGCTCGAGGAGGGAATCTTCAACGGCTACGGCGACGGGTCTGCCTTCGGGCCCGACGACCCGCTCACCCGCGAGCAGGCCGCGGCGGTGCTCCACAACGCCGCGGGGGAGCCGGAGTCGGAGGCGGACCTGACGTCCTTCTCGGACGCGGACGAGGTGTCCCCCTGGGCGCGCGAGGCGCTGGCCTGGGGCGTGAGCAGCGGCGTCGTCAACGGCGTCGACGTCGAGGGCGGGCGCGAGCTCCAGCCCGGGCGCGCCTGCACGCGCGCCGAGATGGCGGGCCTCATGATGAACCTCG
>CALVLC010000169.1 GCA_944336335.1 uncultured Bacilli bacterium
GACCGTGCCACGCATCATGACTCTACCAACCTGCGCAGTGTGACGATTCACGGCGTGGGAAGGGAATGTAAATAACCGTCTGCACCCGGAGAAAGTCCTGTGGAATGGTTTTCGGACAGGGGTTCGACTCCCCTCGCCTCCACCATTGAACGCAAATCCGAACCCCTAATGGTTACGGGATCGGTATTTTTATTTACGAGAAAGCACCCACTACCATAATCGGTAGGGGTGCTTTTCTTTTAGTGAACCAAGTGACTCATTTATCAAATTCGCAAGAAGTCTCCTATATATACGTTACTATAAGACACTTTATAGTAAAATCTTAAAATGAGTCACTAAACTCACTGTAGCCTACTAAACTAGAACTTTCTCCCATTGATGTGCCCCTCCTCCCGGCTCCCAGACACATGGCGACATATCTCCAGTACAGAGATAGATCTTCCCCTTGTGCGAGTAATACTTGCCTTCCTTGCAATCCATCCCACTCACCCAAGGGATGGGGTCTTCCAACGTCCCGGCGTGCTTCTTGTCGACGGGTCGATACACCGCCAGCATTCCGTCTGCACCGGGCGGCTGGCTTTCGATGGGGGTAACCTCTTGCATGACCCGGTAACACTGCCCTTCTTTCATCAGGCAGACACCAGCCTGCACCTTCTCTCCACGCTCCAGCAGCTCGGCCCATGTGGGCAGAATGTCCGGCACAGAAAGAGCCTGGGAGTCGGTCAACGCCGTGAATGAGGCCGCCATCGAACGCAGGAAGGTGATGGCCTGCTCTTGCGTCGGAATATTAAAGTTTTGGCGCAACCTATCGTAATCATAGGCTTCTTGCTCTTCCTGCGTCAATTCTTCATATTTGCCATCAACGTACTTTTTCATCGTTTCACCCCGTATATGGAAATAGTAGACCCGGCCGGGAGCGCTGCACTTGTGCGGACATACCTTGCGGATTTGAGTCTGTTGTAATCATACGAATTGTAGGCATACTGCATTTCGCTCGTAATTGATACCGTAGTGAGCGGGCCATAAGCTAATCCACGCTTACAAATTCCTCTATAAATTAAAGGCCAGAACTCCAAAAAAACGAAAGATTCTCCAGATGTGTTTCCGAATTTTACTTGCGCCATATTGTAGGCCAGTCCAGTTGTTGACTTTGGAACCGATGCGGATATGTACGACTGGAAAGTGCTTTCCACCTTTGGGACTGTGATGTAAACACGAATAAGGCTATAATTTGAAGCTACATCCCCAATATCAAGAATCGGAATTGCTTCTTCTTCCATTGTTTCTTCTGCAAGCAGTTTTGGGGCTCCAATAACTAGCGCCGCCGCTTTCTCTGCCAACTCCTGCACGTCGGATTCGGTGAAGTAATCTGTGCCTTTCACAGGAGTGTGGCCATCTGCCCCCGGCTTTCCTGGTTCTCCCTGTGCGCCCTGTTCCCCAGGCTCTCCTTTAGGCCCTTGCTGGCCAGCGGGCCCCTGCGGGCCCTTGATATTGACCGGCTTCGGATTCTCCAGATTCTTATCGTTCGTCCAGCTCAGGTTTCCGTCCTGGTCCACGGACGGGGTAAACGTGGCTCCGTTTTCTCCTCCGCCTCCACTAGGTGGGTCTTTTAGCTCATACGCAGTTCCACTCTCATTGACCACAGGAGTTTTTCCCGCATCATCTCTTGAAGGCGCAGGAAGCCCGAGTCCGGTTTCCCCTTTCGGGCCCTGTGGCCCAGTTGTACCACGGTCGCCTTTCGGACCTGTTTCTCCTTTTGGCCCCTGCGGGCCTTGAGGGCCAGCGGGACCTTGCGGTCCCTCCGGTCCAGGATCGCCGTTAAACTCGCCGGATTCCGCTGCTCTCTGGAGACTGTCTGCGGTCTCCTTGGCCGCCTTGGCAGCGTTGGCGGCCGCCGTCGCCTGCTCCACCATCTGCTGCTCCCAGCTGGGCGTGGGCGGCTGCGGGTCATCCCCGGCCTCCGGGTCAACGCCGTCCACCACATAGCCATAGGTGAGCCAGATGGTGGGTTTGATCACCGTCTCCCCATCCAGTCCAACCAGGCCCATGCGGAGCTCGCCAAGGTCGGTGAGTACCTCCCACGGGATGGTGTTGGGCTGGTCTCGCTCCAGGAGCACCACTTTCTCCACTCCACTGGCCACGTTGAGCCAGTGGATGCGGACGGTCAGGCCGTCCCACTCTGAGTCCAGCCGGATAAGCACCGCCTCAGCATTGACGGTGCCCTGGGGGATGCGCTTTGGGTAGTGCGAATAGAATTGGCTTGATGCTACAATCACAGTGTCCATGTTATTCCTCCCTCCTACATAATTTTACCAAACTACGCTTGTTCGTGATTTCACGTTTTCCCCTCACATATTAGCATCAAACAAAATCTTCCCATCAGTTCTCCGCAGGATACAGGCCTGATTCCCCACCAGTCCCGTTGTAGCAAAATTCACGCCGATGCCCGTGGGAGTGGATTTGACCCCGGATATGGCAGTGGGTATCTTTGCCGTGCCATCGCAGAATATGGCCATGCCGGCAATGGAACTTCCCTGCAAAAATTCCACGCTGGGTGCCTCCAGCCTCATTTGTACCGGACACGGAATCATAATGCGGGCCGACGTGGAACCAAACGCAAACCCAACGACCATGGGGAAGGCGTTGTCGCCAATCCACGGCACAAACTGGTATCGGCAGCACTTCAGATACTCCAGGGGGTCCGGTTGCTCAAGAAGCTGCCAGTCCCCATTCGCATCCACAGCAGCCAAGGTCTGGTGATCTCCCACCTCAAGCTTTGCTGCGTAAATCCTGGCCGATGCAACTCCATCGCTATCCAGCACACAGCGTAGCCTATCGGGGCTTGTCGAGATTACAGTAGAGAAAGAGTATAGCTGCAAAGTCCCCGGCCCAAGTACCAGTCCCGTTGAATATATCCCATCATCTATGGCGATCTTGTATGTACCACTTACAATTTCGACCAGGAAGGATAGCGTAACGGTCTTTCCGGCCAACTGCTGGTAGTTCTCCACATATTGCCCCAGGCCCATGGCCCCATTGTAATTATCCAGTTTGGCATAGGTACCACCCACCCATACAGTCCCATCGGTAGTAGAACCGCTGGATTTCCAGCCGTCTGCACATCCATGGAGGCCCATTCTCCCCAGGAGCTGTCCCCTTGAATGCGGTATCTACCATATACTTCCAGTGTGTTAGTCGCCAAACCGAAAGAGCCGGTAAAGACCTCACCGCTGACCGAAAAATCAAAATTTCCATTGGCATCCGGCAACCCTTCCCCCATGTTACAGGTGGGACGTAGATATTTGATCACCTTTTTGCTCAGGGTCTCGGTGGTGGTATTGCCACGACTGTCGGTAGCGGATATTTTGAAGTCACCCGATTCCACCCCATTGATGGTCCCGTCTCCGTTCAATACCTTTCCGCCGCACGATACAGACTTGGAACTGATGGTGGCAAATTTAACCCCCACAGCTCCAATTTCAACTTCGGCGTTTGAGCAAAATCTCACCATCGTATTCGGGTCCCCGGTTAGCTCCACGGTCGTAGGATTAACATCTACCACTACGGGGGATAGGGTCGGGGCCGGATTTTTGATGGTTAGGGTGCGGGTGAGGTAGGTGATGAAGGTCTGATCTCCCACAGTGCTCTTGACGTAAAAACGTACCTGGGCGGTGTTTTTGGTGGTGTCCACCTTGCGCATGGCATCCCGCTCCGCCTGGGTCAAGTTGAAGGTGTAGGAGGTGCCGGAGATGGTGCGGTAGTCGGCCAGGGCGTGGGTGCTGTCTCTGTAAATACCCAGCTGGACAGATACCCCGGCGGGATTGCTCACCTTCACTACCGGATTGTCCTCGTCGGTAAAGTTGGGGGCATCGGTAATGGTAGCTCCTCTCGGGATTTTGGTGAGGGTCATGGTGTCCGAATCGCTCATTGGCCCAGGGGTATAGCTGGCAGATGCCATATCCAGGGAATATGAAATGTCCATGGATTTGCTACCATCCGTCTCGTGATCTATCACCACCGTGCCGGACAGTAAGGTTACTTCAGAATACGTGTTCAAGGTAACTTGGGGAGCGGTTTTTCTGTCCCGGTACCCCACTTGTCTATTGTCAAATTTGACTTCGGCACCAACACCATATTGAGCAAAGTTTTTGGAGCTGGATTTCAATTTGAGCACATATGTGATAGACGAACTGTTTCCCGGGGTGCTCGTCGAATTTTCGGTAACGGTCAACTCCAGGGTATATGTATTCGATGTATTCGATGTTTTCGAGTATTTTTTTACCTGTAAGGCCATGTTATCCTCCTATCCAAAAGCATCCGATGTAATCACCATATGGCTCGAATCTGGCTTTATCGGATAAGATTAGAAAGGTTTTTGCGGTAAGGTTTGTGGCTTGTACGCCAAGGTTATCCACAACGAGCACCTGGGCCCCGCTGCGGCTGATGGTCATACCATCTTCCGTGACCTGTGTGGTCATTTCACTACCAGTTTTTGTTACTGTCAGGCCTTCTTCATCAAAGGTGAATCCGGTGGTGGTGGTGACGGTAGTAATGCCGTTTCTGACTTTTTCAATCGCTATCTCCAGTTGATCTTTGGTGACAGAGAATCCGGCCTTTTCTTCCAGAATATCCAGGCGATCCGATGACCCGGTGATCTGATCTTGCAGATTACTTACAGATTCACTTACCTCTGTGCGAAATCCGTTCACATCAAACTCCAGGCTGGCATATTTGCCATTCAAGTCCTTATTTTCCGCCTTCAACCCGTCAACCGACACGCTCAAATTGAAAACTCGACCTTCCAGGCCAGAGTATTGTTTGGAGTTTACCGCACTAGAGCTGTCTCTGGTGGAATTACCAACACTGGTCAACGACATTTTTGTGCCGGTGGCCACGCATTTCGTAATATATGACCGGAAATTTACTCCGTTGCGATCGGTAATGGAAATAATGTCTCCAACTTTGATTTCTTCAGTATAGGGTATGCTGACGGACATGGGGGTGTAAGTGACAAGCCTCATGACATTATATACGGACTCGGCAATGCCCGACAATTCATCAGATGAGTTATACACCGATAAGGGGTTGCAGCTAATGGCATAAACATTCGTTTTTTCCTCGTCCGGCGGATAGATGATGCCGACATCATCTTCAGACTGCTTGACCTGAACCTTGTCCACTGGGGAAACCACGTAATCCTCATATTTCAAGCCAGATGCAAAGTATCGGACGATTTTCACGTCCTCAGAGGAGCCGGTTGCCCTGATTTGAACGGACTCGTTCAGTGCATACCAAGCAAATTCGATGTTTCCATCGGGAGCAGCCCTGACAAACTGGCCACACAGTTGCGCCGCTCATCTAACGATGTCCCGGGCAGTTACCCCGCTGATTGGAAGGCGTTGTACCACATGCCCAGGATTAGATATGCTATCTCCATTCAACGATACCCCACAGTGCTCACACACGGCGGAAACGAGGTTTACAAGGCTTGTGGGGAAGGT